>DATAIT010000059.1 GCA_036262515.1 Acidimicrobiales bacterium
GCCCGTCGCGCTAGCAGCGCAGAGTGGCCCGTCCGGGCCCGCCGAGGTCTCGGTTGTGGCCCGTGCGTGGCCCGAGCCTCACCAAGCGGAGTTCCCTCGAAGCTCCTTGAGGCTCTGACCAGGGCTTTTGCGAGAGCGGGCGACGAGAATCGAACTCGCGTTCTCAGCTTGGGAAGCTGATGTTCTGCCTCTGAACTACGCCCGCGGGCCCGCGGAACGGCCCAACTGTAGCGTGGCCGCTGTCATGATCCTCTCCGATCGCACAATCCGCGACGAGCTCGAGGCCGGGCGCGTCGTCATTGATCCCCTCGACGAGGCCTGCATCCAGCCCTCCTCCGTCGACCTCCACGTCGACAGATACTTCCGGGTCTTCCGCAACCACACCATGCGTGTCATCGACGTCAAGGAGGACCAGGAGAATCTCACGGAGCTGGTGGAGATGCGCGAGGACGAGGCCTTCATCCTGCACCCCGGTGAGTTCGTCCTCGGGTCCACGTCTGAACGGGTCCGCCTCCCCGACGACCTAGTGGCACGGTTGGAGGGCAAGTCGAGCCTGGGCCGGCTGGGCCTGCTCATCCACAGCACGGCCGGCTTCGTCGACGCCGGGTTCGACGGTCACCTCACGCTCGAGCTGTCCAACGTGGCCAACCTGCCGATCACGATCTATCCGGGCATGAAGATCGGCCAGATCAGCTTCCTCCGGATGACCACACCGGCCGACATGCCGTACGGCTCGGCCGCCGCCGGGTCCAAGTACCAGGGCCAGCGCGGCCCCACGCCGAGCCGCTACTCCGAGAACTTCCGCCCGGCGGGGTAAGCGCTTCTTTTCCCGGAACACGACACTGGATGTCGCCAACCGGGAAGAGAAGGGGGCGAGCCGCCGGCCCGCCGCCCGCCGTCCTCTGGCCGCCGGCCCGGCAACCGCCGGCAGCGTCCGCTCCGCCGGCAACCGCCGGCCGCAGCCGGCCGCCGGCACGTGCGCCGGCAGCGTCCGCTCCGGCGGCAAGCAGCGCTGGGGTCAGGCGCTGGACGCCCGGCCCTGCTGGAGCGCCTCGAGCAGGTGGACGGCGATGTCCTGCACGACGACGTCGTCGCGGCCCGTCTCCTTGACGCCGTCGTCGATCATGACGGCGCAGAACGGGCAGGCGGTGGCGACCCGGCTGGCGCCGGTGGCGAGCGCCTGCGCGGCCCGCTCGGTGCCGATCTTCTTGCCGGTGTGCTCCTCCATCCACATGCGACCCCCGCCCGCCCCGCAGCACATGCCGTCGGCGCCGCTGCGGCCCATCTCGACGATCTCGATCCCCTTGAGCGACCCGAGCACGCGCCGGGGAGCCTCGTACACGCCGTTGTGGCGGCCGAGGTAGCACGAGTCGTGGTACGTCACGCGCTGGTCGAGCCGGGCGTCTCCCAGGTCGAGGCGGCCCTCGGTCAGCAGCGACTCGAGCAGCTGGCTGTGGTGCACGACGTCGTACGTGCCGCCCAGCTGGGGGTACTCGTTGGCCAGCGTGTTGAAGCAGTGCGGGCACTGGGTGACGATCTTGCGCACGCCCATCCCGTTGAGCGTCGCCACGTTCGAGCCGGCCAGCATCTGGAACAGGTACTCGTTACCGGTGCGCCGGGCCGGGTCGCCTGTGCAGCGCTCCAGCGGGCCCAGGATGGCGAAGTCGACGCCGGCCCGGTGCAGTAGGGTGGCCGTGGCGACGGTGACCTTGCGGTTGCGGTCGTCGAACGAGCCGGCGCAGCCCACCCAGTACAGGTACTCGTGCTCGAACGGCCCGGTCGCGTCCACCACCGGAACGCCCTCGGGCAGGGCGGCGGTCCACGAGCCGCGGGTCGACTGGTCCATGGCCCACGGGTTGTCGCTGTTCTCCATCGATCGGAAGGTGCGGCCCAGCTCGGCCGGGAACTCCGACTCCATGAGCGTGAGGTACCGCCGCATGTCGAGGATCTTGTCGAGGATCTCGATGTCGACCGGGCACACCTCGTCGCACGCCCGGCACGACGTGCATGCCCACAGCTCCTCCGGCGTGATCCGGGCGAAGAGGTCGGACGCCGTGACGGTGAGCGCCGCCTCGTGGCCGACCACCGGCGACAGTGGACCTCCCGCCGCACCCGTCGCGCTCTCCGCCATCACCTGGCCGACCTTCAGCACGATCTCCCGAGGGTCGAGCGGCTTGCCCGTGAGCTGGGCCGGGCACACCTCGGTGCACCGGCCGCACACCGTGCACGCGTCGGTGTCGAGCAGTTGCTTCCACGTGAAGTCCTCGACCGCTCCTGCGCCGAAGCGGTCGAGCGCGGTGGTGGTGAGGTCGGGCATCGCCGTCATGGCGCCGACGGGCCGGTCGCGATCCGAGAGGTACAGGTTGAGCGGCGACGTGACCATGTGGCGCAACTTCGTCTCCGGCAGCAGCACGAGGAAGGCGAGGAAGCCCAACACGTGCACGACCCACGCAACCTGGTGGGCGGCCGACAGCGTGCTCGCGGCCAGACCGTCGAACAGAGCGGACAGCGGCCAGCCCACCACCGACCACCGCTCGAACCCGGGCCGGCGGTCGAGGGCGATCCGCATGCCCTCCACCAATGGGCCGGTGACGGCGATGACCAGGAACGTGCCCAGCACGACGGCGTCCTCGGGCCGGGTCTTCGTCCGGAGGCGGAAGTGGCGGCCGCCGTACCGGCGGGCGAGGGCCCAGACCACCCCGACGAGGAAGGCGGCGCCGGCCACGTCGCCCACCAGGCTGTAGGCGCGGTACACGTCGTCGTGGAGGAACGTGAAGCGCTCGGGGACCAGGTGGTCGATCTCCAGGATCACCGTGACGGCGAAGAGCACGAGGAACGGGAAGTACAGCAGCGAGTGCATGATCCCGGCCGCCCGGTCCCGGGCGACGGTGCCCATGAGGACACCCTGGCGGAACCGCCGCAGGCGCCGGGCCGCAGTGTCCCGGGTCGTCGGACGGGCCTCGGAGCCACCACGCTGCCAGTTGCGCACCCGTCGCCCGAACTGCACGCCGACCGACACGACGAGCACGGCCGACAGGACGTAGAACACGGCCTGGACCGGTCCGGGGACGTTGGTGAACACGGTCCGTCCGGTGCCCTCGGCCTCGTGCTCGTCGGCGAACACCGCCGCCAGCCCCGACAGGGCCACCACCACCCCCGCCGCGATGCCGACGCCGGTGGCGAGGTGCGACGGCGACAGGCGCCGGGCCGGGTCGCGGGCCATGGGAAGGAGCACCGTACCGTGCGGATGTGGCGAGCGGGGCACCGCCGCCGCCGGCCGCATTCCGCCGGGTTCAGAGACGTGAGCGCGAGTTCATCTCCAGGCAACATGGGTGCAATGTGCGTCTCGTACGTTGCGGTTGATGGATCCTCCCCAGGTCGACGTGGTGCTGCTCCGGTGGCCGCTCGAGCGTGAGCGCCGGGACGTCCTGGCCGGCCTGCGGGCCGCCCGTCTGCTGCTGGTGGAGGACGGCGTCGCCCCCCCGGAGCCCGCGGACTGCGTCGAGGACTGGATCCGCGTCCCCGCTCCCGAGGCGGATGTGAAGCTGCGCGTGCGGGCCCTGGCCCGGCGGGGCCAGGAGCACTCGACCACCGTGCCGGTGCTCGACCGCGACGGCGTGCTGCGGTTCGCCTCCGGGTGGGTGTCCCTGCCACCGGTGGAGTCCCGCCTCACCACCGCGCTGCTCGACCGCTTCGGTGCCGTGGTCAGCCGCGAGGCGCTGGCCCGGGCCGGCTGGCCCGACGGCTCCCCCGGTCGCAACGCCCTGGACGTGCATGTCCTCCGTCTGCGGCGACGGCTGGCGCCCGTCTCCCTGGTGATCCGCACGGTCCGGTCACGCGGGTACCTGCTCGAGCCCGGGGCGTCGGACTGGCAGCAGGGGACCGCCCGCCACGCCTGATCCCCCGAGCGGGGCCGTCTCTAGGACGCGGCCAGGAGCTCGTCGGCGACCGGGCTGAGGTCGGCGTCCAGCTCGAACAGCCAGGGCACGCCGGTGGGGATCTCCAGGGCGGGGATGTCGGCGTCGGCGATCCGCTTCAGGTGCTTCACCAGGCCCCGCAGGCTGTTGCCGTGGGCGGCGACGAGCACCGTGGCCCCGGCGACCAGGTCGGGCACGATGGCGTCGAACCAGTAGGGCACCATCCGCACGACCACGTCGCGGAGGCACTCGCCACCCGGGAGCACGTCGGCGGGCAGATGGCGGTAGCGGGCGTTGTGGCGGGGGTGGCGCGGGTCGTCGGCCGTGATCGCCGGCGGCGGCACGTCGTAGCTGCGCCGCCACACCTGGACCTGGTCGGCGCCGTGGAGAGCGGCCGTCTCCGCCTTGTCGCGGCCCTCGAGGTCACCGTAGTGGCGCTCGTTGAGGCGCCAGTGGCGCCGTACCGGGACCCACGCCTGATCGATGTGCTCCAGTGCCAGGTTGGCGGTGGCGATGGCCCGGTTCTGGAGCGACGTGTGGGCGGTGCCGATCCGGACGCCGGCTTCCCGGAGGAGGCGGCCGCCGCGGATGGCCTCCTCGATGCCTCGCGGCGACAGGCCGCACTCCTGCCAGCCGGTGAAGCGGTTCTCCAGGTTCCAGGTGCTCTGGCCGTGTCGAAGCAGGACGAGAGTGGGCACGCGAAAAGCTAGCCTGGCGGGAAGAATCCGGCTCCGCGACGAGTTGACAACTACGCACTCAACTTAGCTAGAGTGGCGATGTCACGTAGAGCCAACTTTCTGGAGGCACTCCATGCCCAAGGCCGTCGGGATCGACCTCGGCACCACAAACTCTGTCGTCAGCGTCCTCGAAGCCGGCGAACCCGTCGTCATTCCGAACGCCGAGGGGAACCGCACCACCCCGTCCGTGGTCGGGTTCTCCAAGTCGGGCGAGGTCCTCGTCGGCGAGGTGGCCAAGCGCCAGGCCATCACCAACCCCGACCGCACCATCCGGTCGGTGAAGCGCCACATGGGCACCAACTGGAAGATCGACATCGACGGCAAGAAGTTCACGGCCCAGGAGATCTCGGCCCGCATCCTCCAGAAGCTGAAGCGCGACGCCGAGTCGTACCTCGGCGACACCGTCAGCCAGGCCATCATCACCGTGCCGGCGTACTTCAACGACGCCCAGCGCACCGCCACCAAGGAGGCGGGCGCCATCGCCGGGCTCGAGGTGCTGCGGATCATCAACGAGCCCACGGCCGCCGCCCTCGCCTACGGGCTCGACAAGGAGAACCTCGAGCAGACCATCCTCGTGTTCGACCTCGGCGGCGGCACGTTCGACGTGTCGGTGCTCGAGATCGGCGAGGGCGTGTTCGAGGTCAAGGCCACCCATGGCGACACCCAGCTCGGTGGCGACGACTGGGACCAGAAGGTCATGGACTGGTTGGTCAAGAGCTTCAAGGACACCGAGGGCGTCGACCTGTCGAAGGACAACATGGCCCTCCAGCGCCTGAAGGAGGCGGCCGAGAAGGCCAAGATCGAGCTGTCCAACGTGCAGGAGACCACCATCAACCTGCCGTTCATCACGGCCACCTCCGAGGGCCCCAAGCACCTCGACCTCAAGCTGTCCCGGGCCAAGTTCCAGGAGCTCACGGCCGACCTCGTGCAGCGCTGCCGGGGCCCGTTCGAGCAGGCCATCAAGGACGCCGGCCTCACCAAGGGCGACATCGAGCACGTCATCCTGGTGGGCGGCTCCACCCGGATGCCCGCCATCGTCGACCTCGTCCGCTCCCTCACCGGCAACGAGCCCCACAAGGGCGTCAACCCCGACGAGGTCGTGGCCGTCGGAGCCTGCGTGCAGGCCGGCGTGCTCAAGGGCGACGTGAAGGACATCCTGCTGCTCGACGTCACCCCGCTGTCGCTCGGCATCGAGACCAAGGGCGGCATCATGACCAAGCTCATCGAGCGCAACACCACCATCCCCACCAAGCGCTCCGAGGTGTTCACGACGGCCGAGGACATGCAGCCGTCGGTGGAGATCCACGTGCTCCAGGGCGAGCGCGAGATGGCCATGTACAACAAGACGCTCGGCAAGTTCCAGCTGGTCGACCTGCCGCCGGCGCCGCGGGGCATCCCCCAGATCGAGGTCACCTTCGATATCGACGCCAACGGCATCGTGCACGTGTCGGCCAAGGACCGGGCCACCTCCAAGGAACAGTCCATGACCATCACGGGCCAGTCCTCGCTGAACAAGGACGACATCGCCCGCATGGTGAAGGACGCCGAGCTCCACGCCGAGGAGGACCGCCAGCGGCGCGAGGAGGCGGAGATCCGCAACAACGCCGAGACCCTCATCCACCAGACCGAGAAGCTGCTGCGGGAGCAGGGCGAGAAGCTGGTCGGCGACGAGAAGACCAACACCGAGGCGGCGCTCAAGGAGCTCAAGGCGGCGCTGTCGGGTGGCGACATCGAGCCGATCCGCCAGGCCAGCGACGCGCTGATGCTGGCCAGCCAGGCCTTCGCCCAGCGCCTGTACGAGCAGGCGGCGCAGGAGAAGGCGGCGGCCGAGGGCGCCTCCGGGCCCGGCGGCGACGGCCGTGACGACGACGTGGTCGACGCCGAGATCGTCGACGAGGACCGCTAGTGGCGCCGAGTCCGGGGCATCCCGGCCACTTCCCGAAGCCTCCCGGGTGGGTCGACCGCCCGGGAGGTCCCAGCGCTCCGCCGCCGCCCAGGTCGGCGGCCGACGCCAAGGGTTCGCGTGCGGCCGAGGCCAGCGCCAAGGTCGCCGAGATGCTCGGCGTCGACGATGAGGACTCGGCCGATCAGGTCGAGAGCGAGTCGGCCGCCCAGGTGGAACAGGCGGCCGAAGCGGTTGAGCACGACATCGACGCGCTGGCGGCCGTGCAGGCCGAGCGCGACGAGTACCTCGACTCGCTGCGCCGGCTGCAGGCCGACTTCGAGAACTACAAGAAGCGCATCCAGCGCCAGCAGGCCGAGTTGTCCGAGCGGGCGGCCGAGAAGCTGGTGGAGTCGCTCCTACCCGCCCTCGACGCCTTCGACCTGGCCATGGCCCACGCCGACAGCAGCGCCGGACTCGACACCGTGTACCGCTCGTTGGCCGGCGTCCTCGAGACCGCCGGGCTCGACCGGCTCGACCCGGCCGGCCAGCCGTTCGACCCCACCGAGCACGACGCCGTCCTCCACGAGGAGGGAGGCGACTCGCCCGCGCCCGAGGTCATCGAGGTGCTACGCGCCGGCTACAAGTGGAAGGGCCGGGTCCTCCGTCCCGCCATGGTGAAGGTCAAGGGCTAGGCGGGACGGCCTATGTCGTCGGCACAGCGCGAGTGGTTCGAGAAGGACTACTACAAGGTTCTCGGCGTGCAGGAGAAGGCGACCGAGAAGGAGATCACCAGCGCGTACCGGCGGCTGGCCAAGAAGCACCACCCGGACCACAACCCGGGCTCGGAGGAGCGCTTCAAGGAGATCTCCGCCGCCTACGACGTGCTCGGCGATCCGGCCAAGCGCAAGGAGTACGACGACGTCCGTCGCCTCGGACCGGCGGCCGGGCCCTTCTCCACCGGTGGCGGCGGCGGTGGTGGCGGCGGGTTCGGCTCGTCGTTCAAGGTCGACGACCTCGGCGACCTCCTCGGTGGGCTGTTCGGGCGCGGCCGGGCCGCGCCGTCGCGCTCGCGCCCGGGGCCCAGGCGCGGCGCCGACCTGGAGGCGACCCTCAACCTGTCGTTCGCCGACGCCCTCGACGGCGTCATCACCTCGGTCAACGTCACCAGCGACGCGTCGTGCACCACCTGCGGCGGCACCGGATCGGCACCTGGCACCTCGCCCGTCATCTGCTCGGGCTGCGGCGGGCGAGGGGTGCGGGAGGAGAACCAGGGCCTCTTCTCGTTCAGCCAGCCGTGCCGCGAGTGCGGCGGCACCGGGATGAAGGTGGAGACCCCGTGCCCGACGTGCGCCGGATCGGGACTCGAGCGCCGCCCCCGTCAGGTGAAGGTTCGGGTGCCGGCCGGCATCGAGGACGGCAAGCGCATCGTGCTCAAGGGCCGGGGTGGCGCAGGGCAGAATGGTGGTCCTCCGGGAGATGTCTACGTGGTGGTGCGGGTGGGGTCACACGAGCTGTTCGGCCGCAAGGGCAAGGACATCACGCTCAACGTCCCGGTCACCTTCGCCGAGGCTGCCCTCGGCACCACGGTGAAGATCCCGACGCTCGACGAGCCCGTCACCCTGCGCATCCCTGCAGGCACGCGTTCGGGCCGGACCTTCCGCGTGAAGGGCCGGGGCGCCCAGACCGACGGCACCAAGGGCGACCTCCTCGCCACCGTCGAGGTCGTGGTGCCCGAGACGCTGTCCGACGCGCAGCGGGCGGCGGTGGAGGCGCTGGCCGCCGCCACCTCCGATTCGCCCCGCAGGCACCTGGGGATCGAATGACGGCCGCCGCCGACGCCCGCCTGCGCGCCGTCTACGTGATCTCGGTGGCGGCTGAGCTGGCAGGCGTCCACCCCCAGACGCTGCGCATCTACGAGCGCAAGGGCCTCGTCGACCCGTCCCGCACCGTCGGGGGGAGCCGCCGGTACTCCGAGCGGGACATCGAGCGGCTCCGCCGCATCCAGGAGCTCACCGCCGCCGGCCTCAACCTCGAGGGCGTGCGCCGGGTCATCTTCCTCGAGGATGAGAACGAGCGCCTCCGGGAGGCCCTCGTCCAGGCCCGGCGCGAGACCGAGGAAGCCGTGGAGCTGGCCCACCGCCAGCACCGCCGCGACCTCGTGCCGGTCACCCGCTTCCCCGTCCCGTACCGTAAGCGCTGAGCTCCCGGCCGCATCGGCCGGACCCGGGCTCGCGCCGGCGGTCAGGTGCGCCTTCTTTTCCCCTTGGGCGACACCACGTGTCGCGTTTCGGGAAAAGAAGCGGAGCCCGGCGAGGCGCCGGGTGCCGGCCCGCTAGATGCAGAGACCGGGCAGGAGGCAGATCTTGTTGGGGGCGGCGGGGCCGGTGCCGCCCGGAGGAGCAGGCGGGGTTGGCGGCGGGGGCGGAGGAGGATCGAAGTACCACTCGGTCCCGTCGCCGCCGGCCAGGTACGGGTGCTGGATGCCCTTGCGCTGCCCGGTCGTCATGATCGGGGCGTGGTGCTCGGCGTAGTGGAACGCCTCCTGGATCGACACGCGGCCGTCGCCGTTGGCGTCGCCCTTGCCGTCGAGCATGCCCTCCTGAGCCAGGAGGCCGGTGTACACCGACCGCTTCCAGTCCGGCCGCTCGTAGGATTTCTCGTGCTCGAGGGATGACCCGGTGAACAGCCGCTTGGGTCCCTCGATGCCGCCGCCCTCGTTGAAGCCGGCCGCCTCGCACCCCGAGATGTTGGTCCACAGCCAGCCCTGGACCGCCCCCAGCCGCTGGCCGAGCTCGCGGTCGGAGATGATGCTCGTGGCGTCGTACGGCACGAGGAACTCGTCCTTCGCCTCGCCGTCACGATCGGGATCGCCGTCGCGCTGGTACACGTGGCCCGAGTAGTGGAACACCGAGAACGAGTCGGGCCCCGACCGCTCGTTCAGCCACTGGATGCCGGCCCGGATGTTGGCCCCGGTGGCGGCCGAGTCGGTGAGCACCCGGACCTGGTCGTCACCCCACCCCGCCCGCCGCAGGACTTCGCGCATGGCGATTGCGTCGCCGCCACCGCCGACGGGGCTGGCGGGACGCCCGCCCAGGTGCCTGCTGACCCCGACGATGAGGGCCGAGCGCCGGGACGAAGCAGGGGGGCCCGCCGAAGCGGGCCCCCCTGCCAGGACCATGAGCAACGGGATCGTCAGCGCCAGCGTCGCTGCCGCGGACAGCCCCCGTCGCATCGGGATCTAGTTGGTCGCCGCGTGCCGGATCCGGCGCAGCACCGCCGCAGCACCCAGGAGGCCGAGGCCGGCGAGGGCCAGGGCGGGACCGTTGGATCCGGTGCGGGGCAGCTGCTCCACGCCGGTGGCGGGAAGCTCGCGACCGCCGGAGACGCTGGGCACGGTGACCGTGGTCTCACCGCTGATCGGGACCGTGATCCTGGCCCCGCCCTGCGCCGAGCCGGTGGCACACGTGCCGGTGGCGGTGGCGTTGTCGGTGAACTGACCGGCGGCCGACTTGGGATCGACCTTGATGCTGATGGTCACCGATTTGCTCTGTTTCGGCCCGATCGGCCCGATGTCGTTGAACGTCACCTGGTTGGTGCTGGTGGCGCTGGCCTGCGGGTTGGTGCCCGTGACCGACCACTTCACGCCGTTGCCGCCGGTGATGTTGTCGACGACCTTGACGTTGGTGAGGTCGCAGTCTGCGAACGGGTTGGTGACGGTGATGTTGTAGGTGAACGAGTCACCGGCGTTGACCGTCTGCTTGTCGGCCGTCTTGGAGACCGGCACGTTGCACTTGACGCCGCCGGCGGGCACCTGGGCCCTCGACTCCATGTGGCCGATGCGCAGGTCGAGGGCGTCGATGCCCGCGAGTGCGCCGGCGGGCAGCAGCTGGATGCGGACGGCGTCGACGGCAGCCGAGGCAACCGTTCCGTCGCCACCCTGGGTCGGCTGCGTGGTGGAGTCCCCGCCGATGGCCCGGGGATCCTCACCGATGACGATCGAGGCGACACCCGGGATCTCGATGGGGAGGCCCTGGGCGCCCAGCAGGTCCTGCAGGGTGAGCAGGTTGTTGACCAGACCGCCCTGGATGAGGCTGAGGACCGGCGTGGACGGCGTGACGGTGCCGGGGCCGTAGGTGACGTACGCCTGGCCCGGGATACCGGTGGCCACCGAGCGCAGCACCCATTCGCCCAGCAGCTCGATGGTGAGCGGCGTGGCCGTGTTCTTCAGCAGGGTGATGGGGGCGATGGTCATGCGGGTCTCGCTCATCAGCCCGAAGTTGTCGCCGATCTTGTTGCCGGCGGCGTCGGTCTGGGGCACCAGCTTGGTGACCGACCGCGTCTGCGACACACGCCGCTCGGGCGTGGGTGCGTCCGTGGCGGCGACCGGGCCGGTGAAGGGGTCGTTGCCGGCGCTCGGGGCGCCCAGATTGAGCAGCTGTGCATCGGCTGCGTAGCCGAGGCCCGTGCTCAGGTCCTCACCCACCACGCAGGTGCTGTCGCCGTTCCACCGGGCCTGCGCCTGGCCGCGCAGCAGGGAGGCGTAGGCGGCGGGGTCGATCTTGACCGGCCCGACCTCCTTGGTGATCAGGTCGGTGCTCGGCGGCGCCGAGGCCAGTGCCCGCTGGGCGAGCAGGATCTGGTTGGCGTTGACGTCGGTGGACACCGTGGTGCCGACGCCGATCTCGAGGCCGGACCCGCGCCCGAAGCTGCGGTTGCCCTGGAGGCTCGGATCGAGCGTCGTGTTGGGCAGTGCCGGCTGCACGACCTGCTCCATCTCGTTGACGATGGTGCCGGCCGCCGCGCCCGGGCCCTGGGTGACCCCGCCGGTCCCCTTGGACGCCACGGAGGCGCCCGAATAGGCCACCTCGGTGTCGACGATGCGGGTGGCGCCCACGGTCAACGCGTCTGCGTGGACCACGGTCCCGGTGCTGTACCCCTTGTAATCGGCCTGCGCCGCCGGGACCTGGGCCCCGACGGGTGCAGCGCCTCCGGCGAACGTTGCGGTCGTGATCCCGACCAACAACATGCTCGCTACGATGGACAACCTTCGCTTCATTGGGTTCTCTCTTCCCTTCGCCGAAGACAGCCGACATGCCCGGCGCTGCCGGCTCCCACGCCTTCGCAGGAGAGACGGTACCCACTGCGCCTGATGACGGTGAACGCCCAGATTTCTTCTGACCTTCTCGCGTTGCGATCCGCGCAGACCGATGCCGCTTGCCCCACGCGCCGTCATCCTGTCACAAGTCCGCTCTGAACACACGTTTTCTCGACGAGGGGGCGACCGGTCCGGAAATGCGGGAATGCTGGAAGCAAGCCGACGTTCTTGATACTGTCGTATACAACTTTCCTATCTCACTGAGTAGAGGGACTCATGGCGCTCGATCCGAACCGCTGGACCCGCAAGACCACCGAAGCTGTCAACGCCGCCGTCGAGCTGGCGCGCTCGGCGAACAACCCCGAGGCGACGCCGGACCACCTGCTTGCCGCCCTGCTGGCCCAGACCGACGGTGTGGTCCTGCCGCTGCTCGAGCGGGCCGGCATGGTGCCGCTCGTCGTGCGCAACAGCGTCGACGAGGCGCTGGCCCGGCTCCCGAAGGCCTACGGCACCGAGACGACCGCGGGGAGGGCGCTCCAGCAGGTCATCGAGGCGGCGGACGCGGTCCGGGGCGACCTGCACGACGAGTACCTCTCCACCGAGCACCTCCTCCTCGTGCTGGCCGAGCGGCTCGGCACCAGCAGGGAGCGGCTGCTCGAGGCGCTGCGTGAGGTACGGGGCAGCCACCGCGTCACGAGCCAGGACCCCGAGTCCCAGTACCAGGCGCTGGAGAAGTACGGACGGGACCTCACCGCCGAGGTGCGCCGGGGCCGCCTCGACCCCGTGATCGGGCGTGACGAGGAGATCCGTCGCGTCATCCAGGTGCTGTCCCGGCGCACGAAGAACAATCCCGTCGTCATCGGCGAACCGGGCGTGGGCAAGACGGCCATCGTCGAGGGCCTGGCCCGCCGCATCGTCGAGGGCGACGTCCCCGAGAGCCTCAAGAACCGCCGCGTGATCGCCCTCGACCTCGGGTCGCTCGTGGCCGGAGCCAAGTACCGGGGAGAGTTCGAGGAGCGGTTCAAGGCCGTCCTCAAGGAGATCGTCGACGCCGGCGGCGAGGTCATCACCTTCGTCGACGAGCTCCACACGATCGTGGGCGCAGGAGCGGCCGAGGGCGCCATGGACGCCGGCAACATGATCAAGCCCATGCTGGCCCGCGGCGAGCTGCGCATGATCGGGGCCACGACGCTCGATGAGTACCGCAAGCACATCGAGAAGGACGCCGCCCTCGAGCGCCGGTTCCAACCGGTGTTCGTCGGCCCGCCCAGCGCCGAGGACACGGTCGCCATCCTCCGCGGCCTGAAGGAGCGCTACGAGGTCCATCACGGCGTGCGCATCCAGGACGCGGCGCTGGTGGCGGCGGCCGTCCTGTCCGACCGGTACGTCACCGGGCGCTTCCTGCCCGACAAGGCCATCGACCTCATCGACGAGGCAGCCAGCAAGCTGCGCATCGAGATCGACTCCGTCCCCATCGAGATCGACGTGGTGGAGCGACGCATGCGCCAGCTCGAGATAGAGCGCGTGGCCCTCGAGAGCGAGACCGATGCCGCATCGTCGGAGCGCCTGGCCAAGCTCGACGAGGAGCTGGCCAACCTGCGCGAGCGGGCCGACGGCATGCGGGCCCACTGGCAGGCCGAGAAGGACGCCATCGCCGCCATCCGGACGCTCAAGGAAGAGCTGGAGGCGCAGCGCACCCTGGTCGAGCGCTTCGAGCGCGAGGGGGACCTGACCCGGGCGGCCGAGGTCCGCTTCGGGCAGCTCCCCGAGCTGGAGCGCCGGGTCGAGGAAGCCAGTGCCCGGCTGGCCGAGCTTCAGGCCACGAAGAAGATGCTGAAGGAGGAGGTCGACGCCGAGGACGTGGCCGAGGTCGTGGCCAAGTGGACGGGGGTGCCCGTGTCGCGTCTGCTCGAGGGCGAGCTGGCCAAGCTCGTCCGCATGGAGGCCGTCCTCCACGAGCGCGTCGTCGGCCAGCAGGAGGCCGTCGCCGCCGTGGCCAACGCCATCCGCCGGTCCCGCTCGGGCCTGTCCGACCCGAACCGGCCCATCGGCTCGTTCCTCTTCCTCGGCCCCACGGGCGTCGGCAAGACGGAGCTGGCCCGGTCCCTGGCCGACTTCCTCTTCGACGACGAGAAGGCGCTGGTCCGCATCGACATGGGGGAGTACCAGGAGAAGCACACCGTCGCCCGTCTCATCGGGGCGCCGCCCGGATACGTGGGCTACGACGAGGGTGGCCAGCTCACCGAAGCGCTCCGGCGCCGTCCCTACGCCGTGGTCCTCCTCGACGAGATCGAGAAGGCCCACCCCGACGTCTTCAACGTCCTGCTCCAGGTGCTCGACGACGGCCGCCTCACCGACGGCCAGGGCCGCACGGTGGACTTCACCAACGCCGTGGTGATCATGACGTCGAACCTGCCAGGCGACCCCAGGGCCTTCTTCAAGCCCGAGTTCGTCAACCGCATCGACGAGATCGTGCGCTTCCGGGAGCTGACCGAGGACGACCTGGTCGAGATCGTCGACATCCAGCTGCAGGCCCTGCAGGCCCGGCTCGCCGGCCGGCGCCTCACGCTGGAGGTCAGCGACGACGCCCGGGCGTGGCTGGCCCGCCACGGCTACGACCCCGCCTACGGCGCCCGGCCGCTGCGCCGGTTCATCCAGCGCCACATCGGCGACCGCCTGGCCCTCGCCCTGCTCGAGGGCCGCTACGAGGACGGCGCCACGGTGAAGGTCGACGTGGGGGGCGACGACCTGGCCCTCCTGTAGGGCCGTCGGCACCGCTCAGGAGGACGGGGCGGTCAACTATGATCCGTCGGACCGCCAGCAATCTCGTCCGAGGAGACGCGCGTGCCCGCGACAGTGGTGGTCGGCACCCAGTGGGGTGACGAGGGGAAGGGAAAGCTCACCGACCTCCTCTCGAGGGAGATGAGCGTCGTCGTCCGCTACCAGGGCGGTCACAACGCCGGCCACACCATCGTCGTGGGCGAGGAGACGTTCGCGCTCCAGCTCATCCCGAGCGGGGTGCTCTACCCACACATCACGCCGGTGATCGGCAATGGCGTCGTGGTCGACCCGGCCGTCATGCTGGCCGAGATCGACAAGCTGGAAGCCCGCGGCATCGACTGCACCCGGCTGCGGGTGAGCGGCAACGCCCACATGATCATGCCGTACCACCAGGAGTTGGACCGGGTTACGGAGCGTCGCCTCGGCAAGAACCGGCTCGGCACGACGAAGTCCGGCATCGGGCCCGCCTACGCCGACAAGGCCGCCCGCGTCGGCCTGCGCATCCAGGACCTCCTCGACCCGAAGATCTTTCGCGAGAAGCTCGACGTGGTGCTGAAGGAGAAGAACGCCATCCTCGCCAAGGTGTACAACCGGCTCCCGCTGTCGGCCGACGAGATCGCCGACACCTACCTGGGCCAGTACGCCGCCAGGGTCACCCCGCTGGTCGCCGACACCGTCGGGCTCGTCCACGAGGCGCTCGACGAGGGCCGCCACGTCCTGTTCGAGGGGGCGCAGGCGACCTTCCTCGACCTGGACCACGGCACGTATCCGTTCGTCACGTCCTCCAACCCCGTCGCCGGCGGTGCCTGCACAGGCGCCGGCGTGGGGCCCATGCGCATCGAGAGCGTCATCGGCATCGCCAAGGCCTACGTGACCCGGGTGGGGTCGGGCCCGTTCCCCACCGAGCTCGACGGGCCGGTGGCCGACGACCTGATCGAGCGCGGCCACGAGTACGGCACCGTCACCGGCCGCCGCCGGCGGGTGGGCTGGTTCGACGTCGTGATGATGCGACACGCCGTGCGCCTCAACTCGCTCACCGAGCTGGCCATCACCAAGCTCGACATGCTCGACACGCTCGACACGCTGCAGGTGTGCGTGGCCTACGAGGTCGAGGGACGGCAATTCGAGACGCTGCCGTACCACCAGTCGGCGCTGCACAAGGCCGTTCCCGTGTACGAGGAGCTCCCGGGGTGGAAAACGGACCTGTCCGGGGTGACCGAGGTGGCCGACCTGCCGCCCGCCGCCCGCCGCTTCGTCGAGTTCCTGTCGGACCGGGCCGGCGTCCCGATCCGCCTCGTCGGCGTCGGCCCGGGCCGCGATCAGTTCGTCCGCATGCCCGCGGGTGCGGCGGCGTGAGGGTCGCCGTAGTAGGGCGGGGCGGGCGCGAGCACGCCCTACGTCACGTGCTGGGGCGCACGGCGCAGATCGTGTCGCCGGACGACGACGCCGACCTCTACGTCATCGGGCCGGAGCAGCCGCTGGTCGACGGCGAGGCCGACCGGCTGCGGGCCGCCGGCAAGCTGGTGTTCGGCCCGGGCGCCGACGGTGCCCGCCTGGAGGGCTCGAAGGCGTACATGAAGCAGGTGCTGGTCGACGCCGGCGTTCCCACCGCCCGCCACTGCGTGTTCCGCGACGTCGAGCCGGCCGTGCAGTTCCTGAAGTCGCTGCCCGGGCTGTACGTGGTGAAGACCGACGGGCTGGCCGCCGGCAAGGGCGTGTTCGTCACCGAGTCGCTCGACGAGGCGGTGGACGACGTCCGCGAGAAGCTCTCCGGGTCGTCGTTCGGCGACGCCGGGCGCACCGTCGTCATCGAAGAAGGGCTCACCGGACCGGAGCTGTCGCTGCTGGCCGTGGTCGACGGCGTGCGGGCCGCCCCCCTGGCGCCGGCCCGTGATTTCAAGCGGGTGGGCGACGGTGACACCGGCCCCAACACCGGCGGGATGGGTGCCTTCTCGCCGGTGCCCGACGCCGGGCCCGACGTGGTCGCCGAGGTGATGGCGAAGGCGGTGGAGCCCACCGTCGCCGCCCTCCGGGCCGGCGGCATCGACTACCGCGGCGTCCTGTACACCGGGCTGATGCTCACCCCGGCCGGTCCCAAGGTCGTCGAGTACAACGTGCGCTTCGGCGATCCGGAGGCCCAGGTCGTGCTGCCCCGTTTCAGCGGCGACCTGGCCGCCTTTCTCGCCGAGGCGGCGGCCGGCGATCTGCGCACGGAGCCTGCGTTCGTCGACGACGCGTGCGTGACGGTGGTGCTGGCCGCTCCGGGCTATCCGTCGGCACCCGCGCTGGGCGGGGTCGTCATCGGCATCGAGGACGCGGAGGCGCTCGACGGCGTCATCGTGTTCCGGGCCGGCGTCGCCGCCGACGGCGACGGCCGCACGGTGACCGCCGGCGGTCGCGTGCTCGACGTCACGGCCCTCGCCCCCACCGTCGCCGAGGCCCGCGCCCGGGCCTACGAGGCGGCCGCCCTCGTCACGTTCCCGGGCGCCCACTACAGGAAGGACATCGCCGCATGAAGGTCGCCGTCCTGATGGGGTCGCCCAACGATCGCGAAAAGATGGCGGGAGCGGCCACCATGCTCGGCCGCTTCGGCATCGAGGTCGACGAACGGGTGCTGTCGGCCCACCGCAACCCGGCCGACGTCGCCGCCTTCGCATCATCGGCGCGCGAAGCCGGCTTCGGCGTCGTCATCTGCGGGGCGGGCATGGCGGCCCATTTGGCCGGCGTGGTCGCCGCCCACACCACCCTCCCGGTCATCGGCGTCCCCCTCTCCGGCGGCGCCCTGAACGGCGTCGACGCCCTGTACGCCACCGTCCAGATGCCCCGGGGCATCCCGGTGGCCACTGTCGCCGTCGACGGGTCGGCCAACGCCGGCATCCTGGCGGCCGAGATCCTCGCCGTGGCCGACGAGTCCGTCGCCGCCCAGCTGGCCCAGTTCCGCGCCGGCGGCGCCCGATGACCCGCTTCCGGCGGACCGGGGGGAGGCGGTGATTCCCCGGTACTCCATGGCGGAGATGGAGGCGCTGTGGACGGACGAGGCACGGCTGGCCATGTGGTTGGAGGTCGAGGTGCTGGCCGTCGAGGCGTGGGCCCGACTCGGCGTCGTGCCCGCCCGGGACGCGCGCGCGGTGCGGGAACGGGCGCCAGTGGTGACGGCGGACACGGTGCGGGCGGTGGCGGAGCGGGAGGCCGTCACCGACCACGACCTGGCCGCCTTCGTCGACGTGGTCCAGGAAGCGATCGGGTCGCCCGAGGGGAACTGGGTCCACTACGGGCTCACGTCGTCCGATGTCGTCGACACCGCTCTGGGCGCCACCCTCGCCAAGGCGGGCGAGCTGCTTGTGGATGCGTCGAGCGGCCTGGTCGCCGCCCTCAAGCGCCGCGCCCTGGAGTTCCGGGACACGCCCATGGCCGGCCGCACGCACGGCATCCACGCCGAGCCGACCACGTTCGGCTCCAAGCTCGCGCTGTGGTGCCTGCACGCCGATCGCGACCGCGCCCGGCTCCGCTCCGCCCGGGACGCCGTGGCGGTGGGCAAGCTGTCCGGGGCCGTCGGCACGTACTCCAACGTCGACCCGTCGGTGGAGGACTACGTCTGCGGCCGCCTGGGCCTGCGGGCGGTCCCCTCCACCCAGGTCGTCGCCCGCGACCGCCACGCCGAGTTCCTGTGGGCGTGCGCGTCGGCGGGCGCCGGCGTGGAGCTCATGGCCACGGAGATCCGCCATCTCCAGCGCACCGAGGTCGGCGAGGCGTTCGAGCCGTTCGGCGCCGGCCAGAAGGGCTCGTCGGCCATGCCCCACAAGCGCAACCCCATCACCACCGAGAGGCTGTCGGGCCTGGCGAGGGTGCTGCGCGGCTACCTCGGAGCCGGCCTGGAGAACGTGGCGCTGTGGCACGAGCGGGACATCTCCCACTCGTCGGTGGAGCGGGTGATCCTGCCCGACGCCAGCCTGGTGGCCTACTACGCGCTGCGACGCATGACGCGCGTGATCGACGGGCTGGAGGTCGACGACGCCCGCATGCGCGAGAACCTCGACCGCTCCCATGGTCTCGTGTTCAGCCAGCCGGTCCTCCTGGCCCTCGTCGCCTCCGGTGTGGCACGCGACGCGGCCTACCGGCTCGTCCAGCGCAACGCCATGGCGGCGTGGGAGCAGGGCAAGAGCTTCCGCACCCTGCTCGAGGGCGACCCCGACGTCACCCTCGGTGCCGACGCGCTGGACGAGGCCTTCGACCTGACCCGTGCCGTGCGCCACGCCGGCAGGGTGTTCGACCATCTGGAGGGGATCTCATGAGCGCCGTGACGCTTCCGCACATCTATTCGGGCAAGGTCCGGGACATCTACGACGCAGGCGACGACCGCCTGCTGTTCGTCGCATCCGACCGCGTGTCGGCCTTCGACGTGGTGATGGCGGAGCCGGTACCCGACAAGGGCCGGGTGCTCACCGCCATGACGCTGTTCTGGCTGGACCAGCTGGCCGACATCGCGCCCAGCCACCTGGTGTCGGCCGATCCGGCGGACTTCCCTGCCGGCGCGGGCGAGATCGCCGACGGGGCCGGACGCTCGATGCTGGTGCGCCGGGCCGACATGCTGAGGATCGAATGCATCGTGCGGGGCTACCTGTCGGGCTCGGCGTGGAAGGAGTACAAGGCCACGGGCACGATGCACGGGTCGCCCCTTCCGAGCGGGCTGTCGGAGTCGGACCGGCTCCCCGAGCCGGTGTTCACCCCGTCCACCAAGGCCGACACCGGCCACGACGAGAACATCAGCTTCGAGGAGGCATGCAAGATCGTGGGCGACGACGTGGCCGAACGGGCCCGCCGCATCAGCCTCGACGCCTACTCCCGTGCGGCGGCGTGGACGGCCGAGCGGGGGATCCTGCTGGCCGACACCAAGTTCGAGCTTGGCTTCATCGACGGGGAGCTGGCCCTGTGCGACGAGGTGCTCACTCCGGACTCGTCCCGGTTCTGGGCGGCCGCCGACTGGCGCCCGGGCTCCACCCCGCCGTCGCTCGACAAGCAGCCACTGCGCGACTGGCTCGACGCATCCGGCTGGGACAAGACACCACCGCCGCCGCCGTTGCCCCCAGAGGTGGTCGCTGCCATGCGTGACCGCTACATCCACGCCTACGACCGCATCACCGAGCGGAAGTTCGCCGACATCACCGGCGTGCGCACATGACCCCGCCCGCACCCGCGGCGCTTCCTCCGCTCGCCCCGCGTCCTGCCGACGAGTCCCACCGCGCACGTCGGCCTCCTGCGAGGATGTGGCCTTGAGCGCGTGGTTCGACGTCCTCGTCGAGGTTTCGCTGCGGCCCGGCATCGCCGATCCTCAGGGGTCGACGGTCGAGCGGGCGCTCCCGGCGCTCGGCTTCGACCGCGTGCAGGGCGTCCGGGTCGGCAAGGCCATCCGGTTCAGCATCGAGGCGGGTGACGAGGCGGCGGCGCGCACGCAGGTCGACGAGCTCTGCCACCGCTTCCTGGCCAATCCGGTGATCGAGGCCACGCGCGTCGAGGTCACCGCAAGGTGAGCGCACGCGTCGGCGTGGTGCTGTTCCCGGGATCGAACTGCGAGCACGACGCCGTCGAGGCGGTGGAGGCGCTCGGGGGCAAAGCCGACATCGTCTGGCACGGCGCCGGCTCCATTGCCGGCGCGGACGCCCTGTTGTTGCCGGGCGGATTCGCCCACGGTGACTACCTCCGCCCCGGCGCCATCGCCCGCTTCTCGCCGGTAATGGAAGCGATCCGTCGCTTCGCTGCCGATGGAGGACCAGTCGTGGGTATCTGCAACGGTTTTCAGGTCTTGACCGAGGCCGGACTTCTTCCGGGAGCCCTACAAAAGAACGCCGGACTGAAGTTCCTTTGCACAACGGTGGAAGTCCGCGTGGACAGCGTGGGATCCGTTCTCACATCCGGCGCCACGCTCGGCGACATCTTGCGCATCCCGATCAACCATTTCGAGGGCAACTACACCTGCGACGCCGAAACCCTCGTCCGTTTACGGGACGGCGGTCAGGTCGTTCTCCGATATGTCGAGAATCCGAACGGATCGACCGATGAAATAGCAGGAATCTGCAACGAGGCTGGCAATGTGGTCGGGCTCATGCCCCACCCGGAACGGGCCTCGGACCCGCTGCTCGGGTCAGAGGACGGTCTCGTGCTGCTGCGCTCGTTGCTCGGGAGCACCGCCGACCGCTGAGCTCGGCCGCTTCAGGCGCCGCCGCGGCGGATGTCGGCCCGCTTCAGGACGGCGGCGTCGACGCCCGCTTCCCGCCAGGCGCCGTAGGTGATCCCCTTTCGGTCGCCATACTCGCGCGCAGCAGCAACGAACTCCTCCTCGAGGGCGCCGAGGTCGACCGCCTCGGACTTTGCGGCCAGCTCCTCTTCGAGGTTCATGCGCTCCTGCACGAGCTGGAGTCGGGTCAGCGGATCCGCCGTCTCGAGCTTCGACTCGATGTCGCTCAGACGCCGTTTGATGGATTCCGGCGTGCGCTTGCGGCCGCGCTTGGGACGATGAGCTTCGAGCGCCTCCAGGTAGCGGCGCACGGCACGGCCCTGCTCTCGGCCGAGCGCCAGAGCCTGCTTGTGTTCGTTGGACATCGGCGCTTTCGTCTTCTTGGTACGGGGTGGCATACCGTGATAATTTCACATTCTGGCCGAGAGACCAAGTCGAAAGTTGGGAAAAGTATAGAACCGTTGGAGTCGTCGCGTAGGCTGCGATCCATGGACGAGGTCGCGCGGGCATTGGGGCTGACCGACGAGGAGACGCAGGCCATCACCGCCATACTCGGGCGGTCGCCGAACCACCTCGAGCTGGCGATGTACGCCGTCATGTGGAGCGAGCACTGCTCCTACAAGTCGTCCCGGCTCCACCTGCGCCGTCTGCCCACCGAGGCGCCCCACGTCCTCGTCGGCCCGGGCGAGAACGCCGGGGTCATCGATGCGGGCGACGGTGTGGCGCTGGCCGTGCGCATCGAGAGCCACAACCACCCGTCCGCCGTCGAGCCGTACCAGGGAGCGGCCACTGGTGCCGGCGGCATCCTTCGCGACATCTTCACCATGGGCGCCCGGCCCATCGCCCTGCTCGACCCCCTGCGGTTCGGGCCCCTCGACGAGCCCCGCACCCGCTGGATCTTCGAGGGCGTCGTCAGCGGGATCTCCGGCTACGGGAACTCCGTCGGGGTACCCACCGTCGGTGGCGAGGTGGTGTTCGACGAGTGCTATGCCGACAACCCCCTCGTCAACGTGATGTGCCTCGGCGTGATGCCGGTGGAGCGGCTGGTGCTGGGGGCGGCCACCGGCGCAGGGAACCTCGCCGTCCTGCTCGGCTCCACCACGGGGCGGGACGGCATCGGTGGCGTGAGCGTGCTCGCGTCCGCCGGATTCGGCGACGCCGACGCCGACGCCGAGAAGCGTCCGAGCGTGCAGGTCGGCGATCCGTTCGAGGAGAAGCGACTCATCGAGGCGTGCCTGGAGCTGCTCGACGCCCGCCTCGTCGTCGGCATCCAGGACCTCGGTGGCGCCGGCCTCACGTGCGCCACCAGTGAGACGGCGTCGCGGGGTGGAGTGGGCATGGACGTCCACCTCGACCGGGTCGTCCAGCGCGAGCCGGGCATGGAGCCGTTCGAGATCATGACGAGCGAGAGCCAGGAGCGCATGCTCGCCATCGTCACCCCCGGCTCCCTCGAGCGGGTGCTGGAGGTGTGCGGCCGCTGGGAGGTCCGGGCCATGGTCGTCGGCACGGTCGTCGACGGTGGGCGCCTGCGCATCTTCGACCGGGAAGGCGGCGAGTTGCTGGCCGACGTTCCGGCCGGGTCCCTGCACGAGGACGCGCCGCTCTATGCCCGGCCCATGGCGAAGCCGGCGCCCGCGCCGCGCGTCGGCGACGTCGAGGCCGTCGACGCCGGGGGCGAGCTGCTCGATCTGCTGGTGGACCCGTCGTGGGTGTACCGCCAGTACGACCACCAGCTGTTCCTCAACACCGTCGAATCGCCGGGCGCTGACGCCGCCGTGCTCCTGCTCAAGGCTCCCGGCCTGCCGCCGGCGGCGCGCGAGGGGCGCCGGGGCATCGCCATCTCCACCGACGGGAACAACCGGTGGTGCGCCGTCGACCCCCGCGCCGGCACGGCGCTGCTGGTGGCCGAGTCGGCTCTCAACGTGGCGTGCGCCGGGGCCCGGCCGGCGGCGGTGGTGAACTGCCTCAACTTCGGCAACCCGGAGCATCCCGAGGTCATGTGGCAGCTCTCGGAGGCCATCGACGGCATGGCCGAGGCGTGCACGGGGCTGGCATTGCCCGTGGTCGGCGGCAACGTCAGCCTCTACAACGAAAGTCGCGGTCGCGACATCGACCCCACGCCGGTCGTGGGCGTCGTCGGGCTCATCGACCGCCTCGATCGCCGCCCGCCGGGCGTGGGGCTGGTGGACGGCGGCGCCCTGCTCCTCCTCGGCCGAACGGTGCCCGGGCTGGGTGGCTCCCTCTACGCCCTGCGGGCCCACGGTCTCCGCGGCGGTCCGCTCCCCCCGCTCGACCTGGCCGGCCACGCCCGGCTGCTGGAGGTGGTGCGGGCCCTGGCCGCCGACGCGCTGGTCGCGGGCCTCCACGATGTCTCGGAGGGGGGGCTGGCGGTGGCCCTGGCCGAGATGGCCGTGCGGTCGGGCCTCGGCTTCACCGTGGACGGCGGGACGGTGGGCCGCACTGCCGAGCTGTTCTCGGAGTCCCCGTCGCGGGTCGTGGTCTGCGTCTCGCCTGAGCGGGTCCCCGAGGTCGAGGCGCGAGCGTCGGCCGCCGACGTGCCCGTGTCCGCCCTGGGGACCGCCGGTGGCGATCGCCTGGTCGTCTCCGGCGTGCTCGACGTCGGCCTCGACGAGGCCATCGAGGCGTGGCGCACGGCCATCCCCCGGGCCCTCGACGCCGTCGCCGCCTCGCACTGAACGGCTCGGCCGCCTGGACCGGCCCGACCCGGCCGCGGGCGACTCAGGCCGTCGGGCGGCGGGCCTCGAGGTCGGCCAGGACGTGGTCGGGAACGGCGAGATCGCCGGTGCCGACGCCCACGGCCAGGTCCGGCTTGTAGGTGCCGTGGTGGTCGGAGCCGCCGGTCGCCACGAGGCCGTTGGCGGCGGCCAGCACGGCGAGGGCGGTGCGCTGGTCGGCGTCGTAGCGCCCGTAGTGCGCCTCCACGCCGCTCAGCCCGAGGTCGGCCAGCTCGGCCACCGCCGAGTCGAGGGCGGCCCGCTTGAGCCCCATGCTGAGCGGGTGGGCGAGCACGGCGGCACCACCCGAAGCCCTGATGAGGTCGATGGCGCGGGCCGGCTCCGTGCGCCGGCGGCCGACATCACCGAGCATCCCGCGACCCAGGTGGCGCTCGAAGGCGTCGGCCAGGCTCGTCGCCCGCCCCTGGCGCACCAGGAGCGCCGCCGCATGAGGCCTCCCTGCGCCCGAGCCGCCGGCCTCGGCCAGCAGCTCGTCGTAGTCGAGGCCGAGGACCTCGGCCATGCGCATGTTCCGCTCGTCACGGGCGCGCTGGATCTCGACCAGCTCGTCCTGGAAGGGCCCGTCGCCGGGCTCGACGAAGTACGCGAGCAGATGGAAGCTCCCGAGGGCCCACCGGCAGGAGACCTCGCAGCCGGGCACCAACCTGACGCCGAGCTCGGCGGCCCGCACGCCCGCCGCGGCGAGCCCGTCGAGCCGGTCGTGATCGGTGAGGGCGAACGCCGAGCACCCTGCGGCGGCCGCCAGCTCGGCGACGCGCTCGGGCCGGTCGGACCCGTCGGACACGGAGGAGTGCGTGTGGAGGTCGATCACGGGACAGGCACGCTACGTCCGGGATGCGCTTCGTCGTTCCGCCGGTCGGGCCCCTCTCGGCGGCGTGTGCGAGACTGGCGGAGTGACGGTCGGGCCCCCCGTTTCCGCCGACGCGGGGGACGACGACCACCCTCGCGAGGCATGCGGGGTCTTCGGCGTCTATGCGCCGGGCACGCCTGTCGCCCATCTGACCTACGACGGGCTCCTCATGCTGCAGCACCGGGGCCAGGAGTCGGCCGGCATGGCCGTCAGCGACGGTGACACCATCACCATCGTCAAGGACATGGGCCTCGTCACCAGCGTGTTCGACGAGCGCACCCTGGCGCCGCTCAAGGGCCACCTGGCCATCGGCCACACCCGCTACTCCACCACCGGGTCGAGCACATGGCGCAACGCCCAGCCCGTCTACCGGGAGCCGGGGGAGTCGGGATTCGCCCTGGGGCACAACGGCAACCTCACCAACACGCAGGCCCTCGCACGCGACGCCGGCATGCTTCCCGGCACCGTGTCGAGCGACAGCGACCTGGTCGCCGAGCTCATCGCCACCGCCTTCCCCGCCGACGAGGACGGGCACAGCGACGGGCGCGACCTGGAGCGGGCCCTGGTCGAGGTGCTGCCCCGCCTGGAAGGTGCGTTCTCGTTCGTGCTGATGGACACGGCCCACGTCATCGGCGTGCGCGACCCCAACGGCTTCCGTCCGTTGTGCCTCGGCAAGACCGACAGGGGGTGGGTGCTGGCGTCCGAGACCCCCGCCCTCGACGTCATCGGTGCCCACTTCGTCCGGGAGATCGACCCGGGCGAGATGATCGTCATCGACGCCACGGGGTGGCGCTCCGAGCGCCCGTTCTCCCCGGGGCGGGTCGACCCGAAGCTGTGCCTGTTCGAGTTCATCTACATCGCCCGGCCCGACAGCAACCTCTACGGCAAAGAGGTGCACGGCGCCCGCAAGCGCATGGGCGAGCTGCTCGCCGAGCAGGCGCCCGTGGAGGCCGACATGGTCATGGGCGTGCCGCAGTCAGGGGTGCCGGCCGCCGAAGGGTACGCCGAGCGCAGCGGCATCCCGTACGGCCAGGGGCTGGTGAAGAACGCCTACGCCCACCGCACGTTCATCGCCCCGAGCCAGGAGCTGCGCAGCCAAGGCGTGCGCCGCAAGCTGAACCCGCTCAAGCGGAACGTGGCCGGCAAGCGCCTCGTCGTCGTCGACGACTCGATCGTGCGCGGCACGACCCAGCGGGCCATCGCCCGCATGCTGCGCGAAGCGGGGGCCAGCGAGGTCCACGTGCGCATCACCAGTCCGCCCTACAAGTGGCCGTGCTTCTACGGGGTCGACACCGGCACCCGTTCCGAGCTGCTGGCCGCCAACATGTCGGTGAGCGAGATCCAGGACTACCTCGGCGTGGACTCCCTGGCCTTCCTCGGGATCGAGAACCTGGAGAAGGCGGTCGACGCGCCCGGCGCCGGGTTCTGCAACGCCTGCCTAACCGGTGAGTACCCCACCGACGTGCCGGTGCGGTTCACCAAGGGGATGCTGGAATCCGACGGCGCCGACCCCGGCCCCGACGCCTACCTGGACGACCCGGCCGGTACCGAACGTGGCTGAAGCCGGCGCGCCGGCGGTCGACCCCGGCCCGCCGCCGGCAGGACGGGCAGGGGCCACGTACGCCGAAGCCGGCGTCGACATCGGGGCGGGCGACCGTGCCGTCGACCTCATCAGGGACGACATCCGCTCCACCTTCCGGCCCGAGGTGCTCGGCGACATCGGTGGCTTCGGAGGCCTCTTCGCCTTCGCCAAGGACCGGTACCGCGAACCCGTGCTGGTGGGCTCGACCGACGGCGTGGGCACCAAGGCCCTCGTGGCCAAGGCCCTCGGCGAGTTCACCACCATCGGCATCGACCTGGTGGCCATGTGCGTCGACGACCTTGCCTGCTCGGGGGCCGAACCGCTGTTCTTCCTCGACTACATCGCCGTGGGGCGTCTCGATCCCGACCACGTGAAGCAGCTGGTGGCCGGCGTGGCGGCCGGCTGCCGCCAGGCCAACTGCGCCATCATCGGCGGGGAGATGGCCGCCCACCCCGGTGCAATGGAGCCGGGCGACTTCGATCTCGTCGGCACCGCCGTCGGCGTGGTCGAGCGCAGTCGCATCATCACCGGCGAGCGGCTCCAGCCGGGCGACGAGCTGATCGGCCTGCCCTCGCCCGGACTGCGCTCGAACGGCTACTCGCTGGCCCGCAAGGTGTTGTTGGAGCGGGCCGGCCGCAAGCTGTCGGATCCGGCGTGGCACGGCGCCGGCCACAGCCTCGGTACCGAGCTACTGGTCCCCTCCGTAATCTACGCGCCGGCCATCGGCGCCCTCCTCGGCGCCGTCGACGTCCGGGCCGTGGCCCACATCACCGGTGGCGGCCTCCCGGGCAACCTGGTGCGGGTGCTGCCGGCCGACCTCGACGCCGTGGTGCGACTCGACTCGTGGGAGCACCCGCCGATCTTCGGGGAGATCCAGCGGGCGGGCGACGTCGCCGACGCCGAGATGGCGAGGGTGTTCAACCTGGGCGTCGGGATGGTCGTGGCAGTGCCGGCCGGCAAGGACCTGTACACCGCCCTCGACCTGTTGCGGGACAAGGGGCACCGGGCGGTGCGCATCGGCATGATCACGCCCGGCGAGCGCCGCGTCCACCTCGAGGGTCACCCACGGTGAAGCGCCCGTGCTGCACCTGACGGCCGCTGTCCAGGCCGCCGCCGGCGGGCCGCCGCCCGCCTCGGTCATTGCCGAGGT
The DNA here is from genome assembly GCA_036262515.1 of Acidimicrobiales bacterium. GTDB lineage: Bacteria > Actinomycetota > Acidimicrobiia > Acidimicrobiales > JAHFUS01. The sequence continues at coordinate 26,986 of DATAIT010000059.1, forward strand.
GGCGAGGCTGCACGACGCCTTGGACGCCGACGTGCCGGCCAAGTCCCTCGACCGGAACCTGCTGATCGGCACCTGGAACATCCGTGCCTTCGGCGATCTCTCCGACAGCTGGGGCACCGACACGCCGGGAAGCGCCAAGCGCGACCTGCGGGCGCTGGCATCGATCACCGAGATCGTGTCGCGCTTCGACGTGGTCGCCATCCAGGAGGTGCGGGGCAATCTGCGGGCGCTGCGCCACATGATGAAGGACCTCGGTCCCGACTGGGGATTCATCCTCACCGACGTCACCAGGGGCAAGGCGGGCAACAACGAGCGGCTGGCGTTCGTGTTCGACCTGCGTCGGGTGCGGCCGTCGGGGTTGGCGTGCGAGCTCGTGCTGTCCGACGAGGACCTCGGCCAGAAGGGCGGCGCCGCCCTCATCCGCCAGTTCGCCCGCACGCCCTACGCCGTGAGCTTCGTGTCGGCCGGCCGGACGTTCATCCTGGTCACGCTGCACGTCCTGTGGGGCCAGGTGCCGGGTGATCGCGTGCCCGAGCTGCGCGGGATCGCCAGGTGGGTGGCCGACTGGGCCGACGAGCTGGAGTCGTGGGGGCAGAACCTCATCGCCCTCGGGGACTTCAACATCGACCGCAAGGACGACGCCGCGTTCCGGGCCTTCACGTCCACGGGGCTGCGGGCGCCGGCCGCGCTCAACAACGTGCCCCGCACGATCTTCGAGGGCCAGGACGGCTTCTACGACCAGATCGCCTGGTTCACCGGCGAGAACGGGCGGCCGAAGCTGTCGCTGGACTACACCGACCGGGCCGGTGGCTTCGACTTCGTTCCCCACGTGTACCCGGAGCTGACCCGCCAGGAGCTGAGCTGGCGTCTCTCCGACCACCTGCCCCTGTGGTGCGAGTTCGCGGTCACCCGCTGAACGTCGGATTCGCGCTCGCAACCGGAGGTTGCTCGGCGAGCTGGGGGACCTGCGGGCGGCCGGCGGAGCCGGCCGTCCTCGGCCGGCGTTCGTTTCCGCCGGCTGCGCCGGCGGCGCGGCCAGCCAGGGTGGCCGCCTGGCGGCGGCTCGGAATGGCCGGCCGGCGACAAACCCGGACTGCCGGCGGGCGCTAGAAGTCGGCCAGCTGTCTGGCGGCGGTGGCGATGTCGTCGACCTGGGGGAGGGTGGCCGCCTCGAGCGTGGGCTCGTAGGCCACGTGGGTGTCCTTGGCGCCGACGCGGCGCACGGGCCCGTCGAGGTCGCAGAACAGCTCGGAGGACGCCCAGGCCGCCACCTCGGCGCCGAAGCCGCAGGTGACGATGTCCTCGTGCACGACCAGCAGCTTTCCCGTCCGGCGCACCGACTCGGCGACCAGCTCGTGGTCCCACGGGACGAGGGTGCGCAGGTCGACGATGTCGACGGTGCAGCCGTCCTCCGCTTCGAGCCGGTCCGCGGCCTGGCGGGACTTCTCCACCGTGGCCCCCCACGTGACGATCGTGAGGTCGGTGCCCCGGCGCACGTACGCCGCCCGGCCGAAGGGGATCACGTAGTCCGGCGGCGGGTAGGGGTCGCGGGCGTAGGGCTGGCGCAGCAGGTGCTTGTGCTCGAGGAACAGGACCGGGTCGTTGCTGCGGAAGGCGGCGCGCAGGAGGCCGGCCGCGTCGCGCGCCCGGGACGGGAAGGCGACGAGGATCCCGGGGACGTGGGCGAAGATCGACTCGCCGCACTGGGAGTGCCAGATCGCCCCGCCGCTGAGGTAGCCGCCGATGGGGACGCGCAACACCATCGGGCAGCTGAAGGCGCCGTTCGAGCGCCAGCGGATGGTGGCCGCCTCGCTCTTGATCTGCTGCATGGCCGGCCAGATGTAGTCGAAGAACTGGATCTCGGGTGCCGGCCGCAACCCCCGGATGGCCTGGCCGATCGCCCGCCCGACGATGTTGGCCTCCGACAGCGGGGTGTTGTAGCAGCGGGCCAGCCCGAAGGCCCTCTGGAGGCCGAACGTGGTGCCGAACACGCCTCCCTTGCCCTCGACATTGGCGAGCACGGCCTCCCGGGCGTCGGCCACGTCCTCGCCGAACAGGCGTATGCGCTCGTCGGCCGCCATCTGCTCGTGCAGCGTGCGCCGGATGGCCTCGCCGAAGGTGACCACGTCGCCGCCCGTCATTTCCGTGGCCGCACCGTCCGAGCCGTTGACGGCGACCGTCGGGAGAGGCGGCGGGTCCGGGATCACCGGCAGGAGCCGCACGTGGTCCATGACGGTGGCGGGATCGGGCCGGGGCGCGGCCAGCGCCTCCTTGGCCGCATCGGCCACCGCCAGGCGAGCCTCGACCCGGATGGCGTCGGCCTCGTCCTGGCTCAGCACCTTGGCCTTCACCAGGCTGCGCTCCAGCAGGAGGATGGGGTCGTGCGACGCTTCCTCGGCCAGCTCCTCGGGCGGGCGGTACTTGCTCTGGGTGTCGGCCGCCGAGTGGGAGTACGGCCGGGTGACGGTGGCGTGGATCAGACCGGGCCCCACGCCCGCCCGCACGTGGTCGATGGCCTTGGTGGCGGTGCGGCGGGCGGCGAAGTAGTCCCGGCCGTCGACGTGGTGCACCTCGAGGCCCCGGAACCCGCGCACCAGCTCGGAGATCGGTGCCGGGCCCTGCTCCGAGACCGGGACGGAGATGGCGTAGCCGTTGTCGGCCACCAGGAAGAGGACGGGCAGGTGCAGGGTGCACGCCGTGTTGAGGCTCTCCCAGAACTCCCCCTCCGAGGTGGCGCCCTCGCCCAGCGACACGTACGTGAGCTCGTCGCCGTGGGCCGAGCAGCCGGGAAGGTCGGGACGCCGGGAGATGTAGCGGGCCGCCTCGGCGCACCCCACGGCCGGGATGCACTGGCTCCCCGTGGGGCTCGACTGGGTGACCACGTTCTTGTCGGCGAAGCCCCAGTGGCACGGCATCTGCCGCCCGCCCGACGCCGGGTCGGCGGCCGATCCGACGGCTTGGAGCAGGATCTCGGTGGGGCTGACCCCGAGGCCGAGCATGAGGGCACGGTCCCTGTAGTACGGGAAGAACCAGTCGTAGCCCGGGCGCAGGTGGCGGGCCAGCGCCAGGAGGAGCGACTCGTGGCCGGCGCCCGAGATCTGGAAGTACACCCGGCTCTGCTTCTGCAGGCTGATCTCACGGTCGTCCAGGGCGCGGGAGATGCACGCCAACCGGAAGTCTTCGATCAACTCGCGGTGGGGGATCCCGCGCAGGCGCGGCTCGGGCTGCGGCCCCTGGGTGCTGCGCTGGTGCTCGACGGTCCGGGACACGTCGCTCAACGCCCTCGTACGGGTGCCGGTGCACCGCGCCGGAGGAGGTTCACCCGGCCGACCTGCTCGAGGCGCCGCTCGGCCAGGCGGTCGGCGGCCGCCGTGGTGGTGATGCCCTCGGCTGCGGCCGTGGCCAGCACGGCGGCCGTCGTGTCGAAGATGCGGCGGATCTGGCCGTCGGCCCGGTCGCGGTCGTAGCCCCGTAGCTCCTCGGCCACGTTGATGATGCCGCCGGCGTTCACCACGTAGTCGGGGGCGTAGAGCACGCCCGCCTCGTCGAGCAGCTGGGCGCACCCGGGGTCGAGCAGCTGGTTGTTGGCGCTGCCGACGACGGCGGCGCAGCGCAGCTCGGGGATGGTCGTGGGCGACAGCACACCGCCGAGCGCGCACGGCGAGAAGATGTCGCACTCGACGGCGTGGGCCTTCTCCGGCGGGACGACCGCCACCTCGAAGTCGGCGGCCGCTCTGTCGAGGGCGGCCGGGCTCACGTCGCTCACCGTGACGACGGCCCGCTCCTCGACCAGGTGGCGCACCAGGCTGTAGCCGACCTTCCCCACGCCGCTCACCACGACGGCCCGCCCCTGGAGCGACGAGCCACCCCACAAGGCGTTGGCCACGGCGCGCATGGCGAAGAGCACCCCGGTGGCGGTGGCGGCGGACGGATCGCCGGAGCCCCCGAGAGACTGGCTGACGCCCGTGACGAACGGCGTCTCCCGAAGGATCAGGTCCATGTCGGCCTGGGTGGTGCCGACGTCCTCGGCGGTGATGTAGCGACCGCCGAGGGAGTCCACGAAGCGACCGTAGGCGCGCAGCAGGGGTTCGGTCTTCGATCGCGGGTCGCCGATGATCACGGCCTTGCCCCCGCCCAGGTCCAGCCCGGCCACCGCCGACTTGTACGTCATCCCCTTGCTGAGGCGCAGGACGTCTTCGACGGCGGCGTCCTCGGTGGCGTAGGGGTGGTAGCGCGTCCCGCCGAGGCTCGGGCCCAGGCGGGTGGAGTGGACGGCGATGACGGCGCGGAGCCCGGAGAGGCGGTCGTGGCAGAACACGACCTGTTCGTAGTCCTCGTCACCGATCCGATCGAAGACATTCACCGCCTCACGAGCGTACAGCGGGGCCCGTGCGAACCGGCGGGCTAGTCATTCGGGGTCCCCCAGAAATGACGCGTTCGGGCCATCGACCTCACACGGTACGGGTCGTACCTTCCAAGGACATAAGGGACGCCGTCTGAAGGGAACCCCCGTGCCTGAGCAGAGCCAACCAGATCCCCTCCTCACCCCCGCAGAAGTGGCTGCGCTGTTCCGCGTGAACCCGAAGACGGTCACGCGGTGGGCCCGAGCGGGAAAGATCACCGCCATCCGCACCCTCGGCGGTCACCGTCGCTTCCGGGCCTCGGAGATCCGCCGCTCCCTCGAAGAGATGCAGCACCAGGGCCTGTAGGTCACTGCATCAGACCGCCGAGCTTCCTCCGGCTCGGCGGTCCGATGGTCCGAACCGTCGAGCTTCCCCGGCTCGACGGTCCGACAGCCTCCTGGCGACGCGACATCCTGTAGGGATGGTGCATCGATGACGGCCGTCGAAGCCGTCACCTTCGACTTCTGGAACACCTTGGTGTACGAGTTGCGCGGCGAGCTGCGTGGCCGCAGGCTCGAAGCCTGGTCCGGGCTTCTCGAGGAGGCGGGCTTCGCCCTCGAGCGCCTCCAGCTCGAAGCGGTCTACGACGGCGCGTGGGACGCGTACCTGGCGTCGTGGGAGGCCAACGAGCAGTTCGTCGCCGCACAGGCCGCCGAGCACATCATCGAGAACCTCGGCTTCGACGTGCCCGCCGACGTGCGCAACGCCCTGGTGCACGCCTTCGGTGACGCCGGCGCCGGGGTGGAGCTGCACCTGGCCGATGGGGTCGAGGCGTGTCTGCGCACGCTCAAGGCGGCCGGGCTGAAGCTCGGCATCATCTGCGACGTGGGCTTCACCCCGTCCTCCACGCTGCGCGACCACCTCATCCGCCATGGCGTGCTGCCGCTGTTCGACCATTGGTCGTTCTCCGACGAGGTTGGGGCCTACAAGCCGTCGCCCGTCATCTTCGGCCACGCCCTGGAGGGCCTCGGCGGGCCGGTTCCCGAGCGGGTCGCCCACGTGGGCGACATCCGGCGCACGGACGTGGCCGGCGCGCTGGCAATGGGCATGGTGGCCGTCCGCTACACCGGCATCGAGGACGACGACACCCAGGCCGAGCCGGAGGGCCACCATGTTGTCGACCACTTCGACCGCCTCCCCGCCGTGCTCGGGATCGCCGGGTAGCTCGCCGTACCGCTGTCCGTTTCGGCCATTCGGGGCGGTTGGCCCGTTTGGGCAGGAGCGGTGGTCCGCGACATCGAACTCTCCACGACCCCGACGATGGGCGGGCCGCTGGTGGGTGGTCCCGGAGGTGGACTGGTGGAGGTTGCGCGCGACCAGGACGACGCCTCGCTCGTCCGTGCCGCCCAGGCGGGCGACAGCGACGCCTTCGCCGAGCTGTTCCGGCGCCACCACGCCACCGTCCGGCGGGTGTGCGGCCGCCGCCTGCTCAACGGCGGCGACGCCGACGACGTGGCCCAGGCCGCCTTCGTGCGGGCCTACGAGCGGATCGACCAGTGCACCGGCGATCGCCGGTTCGGGGCATGGGTCCAGGTGATCGCCCTCCGCCTGTGCGGCGACGCGTGGCGAGCCGGCGCGCGGACGACACCGGTCGCCGACCCCGTGCCGGACTCCACCTCCGGGAGCGACAGCTGCGGCGACGCCCTCGTGCGCAAGGAGCGGGCGGCGGCCGTTCGCAGCGCGCTGGCCACGCTCCCGGCCCGCCAGCGGCAGGTGATCGTCGCCCGGTACGTGGAAGGTCGCCGGCCGGGCGACGTCGCCGCCTCGCTCACGCTGTCGGTCGGCGCCGTGGACTCGCTGCTGCTGCGGGCTCGGCGCAGGCTGGCGCTGGCCTGCCAGGTGGCGGGGGTCGAACACGGCGCGGCGACCGCGCCGGTGACCACGGTCACGGTCGCGGGAGGGTCGGCGGCGGCGTCGGCGGCGCATTGGCGCCCGTTGCTGCGGCCCTTCGCCAGGCTGGGCGACACCTTCGCCGGGTTCGTCGAGGCCGTGCACTCGACGGTTGCCGCCGGCCCGGTGCTGGGTGCCGCCGGTCCAACGGCCGCCCAGCGGGCGGCCGGGCTGGTCGGCGCCGGTGCGTTGCTCCTCTCGCCCCTGGTGCCGATGAACGGCGGCCCCTCGGCGCCGGCTCCTGGGAACGCCACCGGTTCGGTCGCCGGGGTGCCGGCACCCGGCCGTGGCCAGGCGTCCGCCGGCGCCGGCGAGGGCGAGGGCGGGGGGTTGGCGGCGCTCGCCGTCCCGATGGTCGGCCTGAGGGGCATCGCCCTGCCCTCCGCCTCCCTGCCGGCCGTCGCCGTGCCGGCCGTCTCCCTGCCGGCCGTCTCCCTGACGGCGGTCGCGCCCGACGACGACCCGATTCCCCCGGTCCCGCTGCCCGCCGTGACCGTGCCGGCTCCGGCGGAGGCACCGACGGTCGCCGTGGCGCAGGTGCTCACCACCGTGGTGGGCCCCGGCGCCGACGTCTCCGTCATCTCCACCGTCGACCGGCTGGCCGGTGCGCTCGTCGATCTCGTCGGCGGGGGGTCATCGACCGCGTCCACCGACCGCTGACCGGTCTTGCGCGAGAAATCGACGGCCCGCGCCGTTGTGCCGGCATGAGCCTCGCTTCGCGACCCTCCGTCCTCCGCGTCTCCGTTCCCGTCGCCCTCCTCGCCGGGCTGCTGGCGGCCTTCCTGCCGGGCCCGGCCCGGGCGTCGAACGATCCGCTCTTCGCCCAGCAATGGGCCCTGACCCGCATCGGCGCCCCCGCTGCGTGGACGGCGAGCACGGGGGCCGGCGTACGCATCGGAATCGTCGACACCGGCGTCGACCTCACCCACGAGGACCTGGCCGGCCAGGTCGTGGCGTCGGTCAACTGCATCGGGTCCAAGGGCGACGCCTCCAAGTGCTCGGGATCGGCGCAGGACGACAACGGCCACGGCACGCACGTGGCCGGCATCGCGGCGGCGGTGAAGGACAACGGCAAGGGCGTGGCCGGCGTGGCGCCCGGCGCCCGCCTCGTCGTGGCCAAGGCACTCGACGCCTCCGGCTCGGGCACGACCGAGGACATCAACGCCGGCATCCACTGGGTCGTCGATCACGGCGCCCAGGTCGTGAGCCTGAGCCTGGGCGGCGACTTCCTTATCGACAGCGTCTTCGGGACGTCGCTGGCCGAGGGCATCGAGTACGCATGGTCCCGGGGGGCCGTCCCCGTCCTGGCCGCGGGCAACACCAACCTCCTCGGCCTCGGCCTGCTCGGCGGCTCGCAGTACGGGACGCTGCCGGCGATCGTCGTCGGGGCGACCGGTCCCACGGACGTGGTGGCGAGCTACTCGAGCCCGCTCGGCAACGCCCGCTGGGCCGTCGTGGCACCCGGCGGGGCGGGTGGCGGCGACGAGTCGGCGAACGTGCTGTCGACCTACGCCGTCGCCGGTGAGCAGAACCAGTACAGGGCGCTCGCCGGGACGTCGATGGCCACGCCCCATGTCGCGGCCACGGTGGCCCTCGTCCTCGCCCAGGGCTTGTCGCCCCAGGCGGCGGTGGACCGCGTTCTGGCAACTGCCGACAAGGGGATCGCCTGCGGCAGCCTCCTCGGGTCGACGTGCGCAGGCAGGCTGAACGCGGCGGCCGCCACCGGCGCGGCGCCGGTGTCCACGTCGGCCCCCACCGGTGGGGGCGGCCTGTTGGGGATCCCGCTCCCGCTCGGCCTCGGGCGCGGGCTGTAGCCCTCCGGTTCCGTCCCGCCGGCTACGAGGCCGGTTCGAGGCGGTACAGGCCGGTCGACAGGGACAGCACGTAGAGGTCGCCGGCGGCGTCCTCCCCGAACGAGGCCACGCTGTCGACCGTGACATCGAGGGCCACGGCGCGCCGCGAACCGGCGGATTCCGGCATGAGCGCCTGGAGCTCGCCCTTGCAGAAGTCGGCGAACACGTAGCTGCCGCGCAGGCCGGGGATGAGGCTACCCCGGTACACGTAGCCGCCCGTGACCGAGCAGTTGCCGCCCCCGTTGGGATACTCGTGGACGGGCGCCACCGCCCCCGCCGGCGCCGTCCCCGAGAAGTGCCGGGTTCCCTCGAGCCGGTTCCAGCCGTAGTTCTGGCCGCCTCCGGCAGGAGCCTCGACGGCGTCGACCTCCTCGACGGAGCTCTGCCCGACGTCGCCGATCCACAGCGCGCCGGTCTGGCGGTCGAAGGTGAAGCGCCACGGGTTCCGCAGCCCGTAGGCCCAGATCTCGGGCCGGGCCCCCGAGCGGGACGCGAACGGGTTCCCAGGCGGGATGGTGTACGGGCGCCCCCCATCGGGGCGTGGGTCGATGCGCAGGATCTTTCCGAGCAGGGTGTCGAGACGTTGGGCGTTGCCGTGCGGATCGCCCCCGCTCCCGCCGTCGCCGAGACCGATGTAGAGGAATCCGTCGGGGCCGAAGAGGACCTGGCCGCCGTTGTGGTTGGCAAACGGCTGGTTTACGGAGAGCAGCTCGCGGCGGGAGGCGGGGTCGGCTCGCCCGCCGGCGAACGCGTACTCGACGACGTGGGTGTCGCCCGCCGGGTCGGTGTAGTCGACGTACAGACGGTCGCCGGCAGGAGAGAAGACGAGGCCGAGGAGCCCCTGCTCGGGGCCGGTGGACACCTTTCCAGACAGGTCCAGGACCGGCACGGGGTCGACCGCCGTGCCGCGAAGGGCCTTGACCCTGCCCGACTTCTCGGCCACGTAGATGGTGTCCTCGCCGCGCCGGACGGCAAGGGCGAGGGCTCCGCCGTCGAACTCGGCGACCTTCACCGCCCGTATCGCGGGCGGCCCGGCGGGCCCGGCAGTGGTCCCCGTGGCGGCGGATCCGCCTGTGCCCGAGGTCGGCGACATCGGCGACGTCGGCGACGTGGGTGGCGCGGCAGTCGGCACCGAGCGTTCGAGCTCGTCGTCTCCGCCGCCGCACGCCGACAGCAGGAGGGCCACGAGCGCACCGGCGAACGCCGCCGTCACCCGGTCGAGGTGGCGAGCGCGTCGACGTCCGTCGCGCCGGGCCATCGGCCGATCGTACGGCTGGTGGCCGCCTACGGGATCTCGGGCGCGCCCCTCGCTCGGCGGCCGAGAGCGGTCGCCAGGCAGGCCGGCGTCGCCGTGTCCGAGCGTTCGGCCCCGCCTCCTTGTCCGTGAGGCGCCGGCGCAGTCGCCCGTCTCATGTGGTGGCTCACCCAGGCGCGGACCCTTCGGCCGCCCTGCGGAGGGCCTCCACGTCGATCTTGCTCATGCCGAGCATCGCCTGCATGGCGCGTGTGGCCCGCTGCTTGTCCGGGTCGGCAAAGAGCTCCTCCATCCCGTCCGGCACGACCTGCCAGGACAGCCCGAATTTGTCCTTGAGCCAACCGCACGGGCCCTCTTCGCCGCCTTCGGACAGCTTCTCCCAGTAGTAATCGATCTCCGCCTGGTCGGCGCAGGTGATCTGGAACGAGACCGCCTCGTCGAAGGTGAACTCGGGCCCGCCGTTGATGCCCACGAACCGTTGCCCGTCCAGCTCGAACTCCACGGTCATCACCATGCCGGCCGGCCGGGGGCCGGCATCGGTGTAGTGGGTGACGTTGAGGATGCTCGAGTTCTTGAAGACGCTCGCGTAGTAGGTGGCGGCCTCCTCCGCTTGGGTGTCGAACCACAGGTTCGGGATGATCTTCTGCATCGGCGGTCTCCTCTCGTTGCACGGGGAACGGGGCGTTCCCCACCGATCTTGCACCGCTTCCGACGATCCGGCGACCGCAGACTCATCGGTGCTCCGACCTGCCAGGCCGTCGGTGACGACGCGCCCGACGCCGCCCCCTGAGGGCACGGTCAACGACGACAGGGCGTCCACCGTCCTCAGCGTGTTCGCCAGCCGCTGCGGCAACATCCGCCCGAAGCACCGGTGCACCGCCGCGACCAGCCGCGGATCGTCCTGGTGCATGCGGACGATCGACGCCGGTGACAAGCGGAACACGACGCTCGGGCGGTCGCAGGGCCGCCGTCAGGCGGCCGGCGGCCAGGAAGTAGACGTCGCCGGGCGGGTCGCCCTGGCGAATGAGGCGGAATGAGGTTCCACGATCTCAGGCATACCGCCGGAACGCTGGCGGCGCGTACAGGGGCGACGACCAAGGAGCTGATGGCGCGCCTTGGCCACGCCAGCCCCCAGGCGTCCATGATCTACCAGCACGCCGCCGACGACCGCGACCGGCGGATCGCCGAGGGCCTCGACGCCATGGCCGGCGAGGCCGGCTCGAGCCCGCCGGAGGCTGCCAGCGTTGAAACCCCGTCGGTGAGTCGTACCGGCGAAGCCCATGGTCGCGGACGTTCGAGGCGCCGGTGACCGCCGGCGTTACAAGGCAAATGGTAGACGCGCCTTGTAACCTTCGAGGCATGGAGTCCTCTGGCGATCTTCGAGTTTCCTCCCGTGGCCAGATGAGCCTTCCGGCCGCCGCCCGAACGCGCTGGGAGCTGACCGATGGCGGCGAGGTCGGCTACCTGGACCTGGGCGATGCGTTGCTCCTGGTACCCGGCGGGGTCGAGGCCCTCCGACGCTGCGTGCTCAGCGCCGTGACCGAGTCGGACTGGAAGGCGGCGGCATCCGGGTTCGGCGATCCCGACCTCGCCGACGAGTGACCGTCGCCCTCATCGACGACCAGGCGCTCGGCGCCGTGCTCCGCGGCGATCCGCCGGCCCCACTCGCCGGTCGGGACCTCGCCACCACCGGCTGCTGGTACGTGCGGCTGTGCCATGCCGTGCTCTCTGCGACAGAGCGGCCGGGCGTGCTGTCGCGACCGTTCGAGGAGCTGCCCGAGGCGCACCGGCGCCGGGCGGTCGACGCCCTGTTCGAACTGCCTGTCCAGATCGAACTCCTCAGCCTGCGCCACCTCGGGCCGGCCATCGGCCGGCTGCGTCAGCGGCACTCGCTGAACCTGCTCGCCGGTGAAGCGCTGGCCGCCGCCAACCACCTCGGCGCCGACGTCTTCCTGTCGGCCACGTCGCCGATGCTGGAGCAGGCCCTCGCCGTCGAGGGACGCACGTGGGCCCGGCTCCCGTGACGTGGCTGGCGCGCGGTCCGTCACCGGGGCTCGACGTCGACAGCCAACGATGAACTCGGCTCGGCTACCACGATGACCGGCGACACCCCGCAGGTGACCGCCGCAAGCCATGACGTACCCAGGAAGATGTGGCACGTAGTGGCACGGAAGTGGCACGCCGGAGCTATCGATCGGTCCGCCGGTGACCCCGCACCCCCGCTGACCTGCGGTTTTGTGGTGGTCGGGACCGGCGTCGATCCGGTGACCTCGCGCTTTTCAGGCGCGCGCTCTACCAACTGAGCTACCCGACCGCGGTCCTGACGGGATTTGAACCCGCGACCTCCGGCTTGACAGGCCGGCGTGCACTCCAAACTGCACCACAGGACCTTGGAGCTGCATCGCCCAAGAGCACAACCCGATCACTCTAGCGGAGCCCACTCCCGCACCCCCTGAACACCCTGGGTTTGCGGGGGAGTCGTGCCGGGGATCCCCTTGGCCGTGGCCGTTCGCACCACCCTGCGGGCCGATGCCAGAAGTGCGGCCGCCGCCCGCCGCTTCGTCGCAGACGTGCTTTTGCAGCGCGGCTTCCCGGACGGGTGCATCGCCGATGCCATCCTGTTGACCAGCGAGGCGGTCACCTATGCCATCGATCTGGGCGGGAGCGCCATCGGCGTCCAGGTGGCAGCCGAGCCGTGCATGAGCCGGGTGGAGGTCCACCTCCTCGATCGGGCCAACGCGGCGGGGATCAGCTCGATACCCGAGCCACCCTCGGGAACGCGGTTGCAGGTGATACAGGCCCTCGCCGAAGCGTGGGGCGTCGAGCCCGAGGGACCACGCGCACGCTTCATCTGGTTCGAGCTCCGGGGGTGATCCCCCGCACGGGAAGGGGAGTTACACCGCCGAGCTGTGGGTCCCCGGGGCCGACCGGTCGGCGCGGGTCCCGGCAGGATCGACACTGCCCCTGTAGCGCCGTGCCACTCTCCATTGCGCCCACGCGGCGAACCGGGCGGGCCGAAGGTACATGGTTCCGCTGCTGACGACGTGCGTGAGCTCTCCCCGTCCGATCGCCTCGTAGATGACGTCTCGGGAGACTCCGACGGACTCGGCCGCTTCCGAGACAGTCAGTGATTCCCGCGTAGCCACTCTCATGCTCCTCGTTCCCCCTGCCCCTGAACCATTCGGTCTGTTCTGGATCTGCGATGTTGCGCGCTGATCTGACGCCTCTCCACCGTCGTCGAAAACGGAAGCAGCGCTTCTTGTGCTCCCCGTGCCTCGCACCCGAGAGGGCTCGCTGCAAGTCTCGCAGGGAGCCAAGATGTCGGCAATAGAGGCTTTGCACACTGACCCCAGTTCGCCCGATTCAGGCGCTCCGTCGCACCGGGCGGGCCCAATCGGCGGGCGGCCATCCGGCTGCACCGACCAGCGTTCGCAACGCCGTCGTCCGAAACCTCGCACCGCAGACCGGGCAGCGGGGAGCCGCGACGCCTCGTCGGTGACGTGCTTCAGGTCGAGAGCAGCACCCTCACACCGAGGCAGCTCGCCCGATTTCGCGAGAGATCGGCGGCCACGAGGACCGAGCCAAGCCCCCGATGCTTCAGGGCTTGGCGTAGTTGGCTGCGCCTTGGAACTCCACGAACACCGCAGGTTCGTCACCGATCACCCAGGCGTCATGACCGGGTGAGACCCGGTACACGGCGCCAGGTTCCGCCTCGCCCTCGCTCCCGTCCTCGTGCTCGATGCGCAGCCGGCCCGAGACGACGTAGCCGATGTGCTCGATCTGGCAGCTCTCGGTGCCGACGGCCGGCTTGATGCACTCGGACCACCGCCACCCGGGTGCAAAGGTGTACCGGCCGATCTGACCGCCGGCCAGGCTCACCAGTTCGACGGTGGTCTTCTCTGGACTGCGTGTCTCATCGGGGGACGAGAAGTCGCGAATCTCCACTCCGGCCATGGTCTCCACCTTGCTTCCGTCGGAGCCACCTGTGTACTTGGGCTGGAGGCTCATTTCAAGCCGACGCCGACGGGGGTCCGGCGGTGTGTGGCACCCCCAACGGGATTCGAACCCGTGTCGCCACCTTGAAAGGGTGGTGTCCTAGGCCACTAGACGATGGGGGCCGGGCCCCGAGGGCAGCTCACGATACCAGCCGCCATGTCGTGCCCTCCGGCGAGTCCCGCACCTCCACGCCGAGGTCGACGAGCACGTCGCGAACGGCATCGGCGTCCGCCCATCGCTTGGCCGAGCGGGCGACCTCACGCTGGGCCAGCAGGGCGTCGACGAACGGCCGGACGGCCTCGGCCGGGTCCCGGGCGCCCGTGTGGGCGAGCTGGCCGAGCCGGACGATCATCCCCCGCAGTGCCGCCCGACCCCGGTCGAGCTCGTCGGACTGGAGGGTGTCGCGGCTCCAGGAGACCAGCTCGTCCTCCAGGGCCAGAACCGCACGCACCGCCTCCCCCACGTCGGCGGCGTCGACCGCAGCGGCGAAGGCCGTCTCCAGTCGGGCGACCTCTCCAAGGAGGGGCGACGTCCCTGTCCCGGCGGCGGTCCGTGCAGGCGCCGCGTCCTCGGCCGTCGACGGCGGGGACGACGGGCGCCGAGCGCCACCAGCACCAGCACCCGTGCCGAGGGCCAGCAGGTCGTCCAGCGGCATGGTGGTCCCCGTCGCGACGGTGGACGAGGCCCCGCCCCGCCGGACCGTCACCACGCCGAGCCCGCTCACCGACGCGCTGCCGGCATCGAGATCGAGGACGAGCGCCGTGTGCTCGTCCACGCCGAGGACGAAGGCGCCAGGTGGCAGGTCGCGCTCGAGGCGGGCCAGTCGCGACTCGCCCAGGTAGCAGAAGCGGGTGTCGTGGGTGCCCCCTTCGGCGTTGTTGTAGTGGGGGATCACCGCCGCCCGGATGCCGATCTCGCCCAGCAGGTCCAGTCCCTCGATCCACCGCGGTTCCTCGCCTGCCTTGTAGATCTCGTAGACGGGAACGGTCGCTACGCCGAGGGTGAGGGCGGCTGCGCTGGCGAACGTCACGCATCCGCCCGAGTGAAGCTTCTCCGCCAGCATCTTGGGGACGAGGGTGGCCCGCCACTGGCGGAGCGCATAGGTCGGACTCCCAGGCCCGGAGAAGACGTACCGGGCCGCCCGCAGTCTGGCCAGCATGGTCTCGTAGTCGAGCGGGTCGCCGTCGGCGGCGAGGAGGTGGGCGACCTCGATCGCCTGCCCGACGCTCTCCCGGAAGTACTCCACTGCTCTCCCGGCCAGATCGGCGGCGTTGGCCTGGAAGCCGTACGGCGTGTCGAGCACGACGGCCGGCACCGGCGGGGGGCCGAGCCGGCCCAGGAGCTCCCGATGCGTCTTGACCATGGTGGGGCTCGTCTCGCCCGAGCCCATGATGGCCAGCAGGCGAGGCACCCGGGCGGTCGTTCCCACGCCGAGCGACCGTAGCCCTGGGGCGACCCCCCACGCGCCGGTACCCCCGTGGCGCCATGCGGCATGCGGCCCCACTGCACCACGACCGCCGTTCTTTGGCCGCAACGTGACAAGGGATGTCGCCAAACCGGAAAAGAACGGCTCGCGCCGCAGGCCGGGGTGGGGACAGGCCTTCGGTAGGGTCGTCGCCCATGCCTGCGACCGCCGTCACGGCCGGCACCGCCACCACGCCCGCCGCCCGCCGCACGGGACCGGCCGGGCTGGCCGGGGCGGCCGTGGCCGGCTACCTCCTCGGCACGCTGCCCTCGGCCGACGCTGCTGCCCGCCTCGCCGCTTCGGGCCGGGACCTGCGAACCGAGGGCACCGGGAACCCCGGCGGCGCCAATGCCCTGGTCGTCCTGGGTCGGGCGTGGGGGTACGGGGTGATGGGGGTCGACATCGCCAAAGGGGCGGCCGCGTGCGGCGCGGGGCGCCGCCTGGCGGGGGAGGCGGGCGCCCACGTCGCCGGCACGGCGGCCGTGATCGGCCACTGCTTCCCCGTGTGGAACGGCTTCCGGGGTGGCAAGGGGGTGGCGGCCAGCGTGGGTCAGTGCCTGGCGACGTTCCCGGTGTACGTCCCCTTCGACCTCGGCCTGGCCTGGCTCACCGCCACTCCGCAGTGGGGCCGTACCGTCGGCACCCGGACGCTGGTCGCCACCGCCGTGGCGTCGTCGGCCTGGGTCGGGGCGGCAGCGGTGTGGTGGCGCAAGGGGTGGCCGAACGGGTGGGCTCCCCGGGCCACCGCCGGGCTTCCTGTCGCAGCCGTGGCGTCCAGTGCCGTCATCCTGTCCCGCTTCACCGCCGCCCTCCGCCGGACGAAGGCGGCCGGGTGATCGGACTCTGCACCGACTCGAACGCCCAGGTGCCGCCCGATCTGCGGCAGCGGTACGGCGTGGAGGTCGTGCCCCTCACGGTCACCGTCGACGGGATCGACCACCTCGAGGGCGTCGACCTCGATGCCGACGGGTTCTACGCCCTGTTCGCCGGCGGGGCGACACCGTCGGTCGCCACGGCCGCGCCCTCTCCCGGTCGCTTCGGCGCCGCCTACGAGGCGCTCGTTCGTCGGGGGGCCACCGAGATCCTGTCGGTGCACATCGGCTCCGCCATCTCCGCGACGCTGAACGCCGCCCACCTGGCCGCTCGCGACGCGCCGGTGCCGGTGCGGCTGGTCGACACGGGCACGGCGTCGTTCGGCGTGGCCTGCTGCGTGTGGGAGGCGGCCGAGGCGGTGGCGGCCGGGGCCGGGCTGGTCGAGGCGGCGGCGGTGGCCGAGGCGGTGGCTGCCCGCACCGGCAACGTCTTTGTGGTCCAGGCGGTGGACCTCGTGCGTCGGGGCGGCCGCATGGGTGCCGCCGCCCAGGATGCCTTGGAGGAGGCCGCCGTGCCCGTGCTGCGCCTGCTCGGCGGGTCCTACCAGCCGGTGGCCCAGGCCCACACGGTGGACGAGGCGGTCGCCGCCATGGCCTCCGCCGTCCTGGGCGGCGGTGAGCGCCTCCGTGTCGGCATCAGCGTGGCCGACGCCGCCGGCGGGCCCCTCCGCAAGGCGCTGGAGCGCCGCCTGGCCGGCGCTCCCGAGATCCTCGACATGGTGCGCTACAGGGTCGGGCCGAGCGTGGGCGTCCACACCGGACCGGGCACGGCGGGCGCCATGTGGTACCCCACCGGCTTCGGATCCCGGGCCGGCGGCATGAGGTCGTCCCCCACCTGACGCTCAGGCGGCCCCGGGTTCGTCGGGCACGTCGGGGAGCCCTTCCGACATGGCCTCCACGAGCTCCTGGAGCAGCATGGAGAGGTAGCGGTACAGATTCAGGGCCTGGCCCCGCTCGTCGCCGGCGCCGCCCGCGCCCGCCCCGGCTCCATCCGGGTCATCCGGGTCGCCGGAGTCGTCGGGGTCGTCGTACCCATCGAGCTGGTGGAGCTCGTCGTCGACGTCCTCGCCCACGTCGAGCTGCGTCCCCAGCACCAGCCGGAGGCTGTTCAGCGCCGACAGCCATCCCTCGGCCTGCTCCGGGCTCAGGCGGGTGGCGCCGGCCGACTCGCTCATGACGGCCAGGGCGGCCAGCTGCCGCCGACGCAGGTCGTCGCCCATGTAGTGCCGGTACTCGGCCTCGTGGTCCGCGTCCTCGGTGTAGGCGGGCGGGGCCAGCCGGACGAGGGCGGGCTGGTCCGGAGACTCCCGGAGCACCTCAGCCAGCTGTCCGGGGAGCGACTGGAGCACCTCGCGTTCGTTCGCGCTGATGTCGAGCGCCAGGTCGCCGTCGGGCAGGCGCGTGAAGACCCACCCCATCAGACGGCCATCAGACGTCGTGCTCCATGGTGGCCCACAGGCCGTGCTCATGGAGGCGGAACACGTCCATCTCGGCCCGTTCCCGAGGCCCGCTGGAAACCACCGCCCGGCCCTTCTGGTGCACGTCGAGCATCAGCTTGGTGGCCTTCTCCCGTGAGTAGCCGAACAGCTTCTGGAACACGAAGGTGACGTACGACATCAGGTTGATCGGGTCGTTCCACACGATCACGACCCAGGGTCGGTCGGGTTCGGCGACATCGTCGGATGTCGGTTCCTTGATCTCGGCGGGCGCGAGCGTGGACACCGCCCTCATTCTCCCCCAGCAGGGGCTCTCAGGTACCCACCAGCTGCCGGCGCCGCCCGATCTGCTCGTCGCCCGTGCCGCCGGCACGCTCGCGCTCCTCCAGCCCGAGGAGGAACCACAGGGCGGCGGCCCAGACCGTGACGGCCCCGGCGATGTGGATGCCCACCAGCAGGACGGGCACACCGGTGAAGTACTGGACGTACCCAACCGTCCCCTGGGCCAGCAGCACACCGAGGAGCACGGCGCCGCGCCGGCGCACGGCGGGCGGAGCCTCGGTCCGACGCAGCACGACGAGCGTGGCGATCACCTCGGCGAGGAGGAGCACGACCGTCATGCCGTGGATCTGGGCGGCCCGGTGCAGGGAGACGTCGAATCGGCGGGCCATCTCGTCGCCACCGTGGGGACCGGCGCCGGTGACGACCGTGCCCAGGAAGACGACCAGGGCCGTGGTCGCCGTGATCAGGCGGCCGAGCCACAGGACCTCGGAGGTGACCAGGGGACGTACCTGCCCGCGGTCGGGCTGGCCGGCCCGCCAGTGCAGGACCACGGCATTGGCCAGCATCACGATCGACAGGATGAAGTGGGCCATCACGAACTTGGGGTCGAGGTCGTACTTCACGGTGAACTTGCCGAGCACGATCTGGGCGACGACGCCGCCCACCAGCCCGAGAGAGAGCCCGACCAGATCCCTGCGGCGGGGCGAGCGCCGCAGCGACCCGAGCACGGCCAGGATGATGGCGACGGACACCAGGCCGGTCACGCAGCGGTTCACGAACTCCACCATGGGCTGGAACTCGAGAGGCGCCACCAGACGCCCCTGCTCGCAGTTCGGCCAGTCCGGGCACCCGAGCCCCGATCCCGTGAGGCGGACGGCGCCGCCGGTCACCATGATGAAGCCGAGGGCGGCCGTGGCGAGGAGCGTCACCCGCCGGTAGGCGTCCGGTGTGACCGTGCGGCGTGCCATCGGTCCCGATGGTAGGGATGCCTCCCGAGGCTCGGCCAAACGCCCTGCGTGAGGGCAGCTTTTGTCGTCCGATGCGGGCAGCCGTAATGTGCCACCCGATGGCAGTGACCGCCGCTTCGGTTCGATCGCGATCGCGCGTCTCGGCGTACGTGGCGCTCACCAAGCCCCGCATCATCGAGCTGCTCCTCGTCACCACCGTCCCCACCATGGTGGTGGCCGCGCGCGGCCTTCCGTCCGGGTGGCTGGTGCTCGCCACCCTGGCCGGGGGCACGATGGCGGCGGGTGGGGCGAACGCCATCAACATGTACGTCGACCGGGACATCGACCGGATCATGAAGCGCACGCGCAACCGCCCGCTCGTGACGGGCGAGATCGAGCCGGTCAACGCCCTCGCCTTCGCGGTCGGCCTCGAGATCGCCGCCTTCGCCCTGCTGTGGACGACGGTCAACCCCATCAGCGCCGTGCTGGCCGTGAGCGCGACCCTGTTCTACGTCTTCGTCTACACGCTCTGGCTGAAGCGCACCTCGCCGAGCAACATCGTCATCGGCGGGGCGGCCGGTGCGGTTCCCGTGCTGGTGGGCTGGTCGGCGGTCACCGGCGGCCTCGGTCTCGCGCCCGTCGTGTTGTTCGCCCTGATCTTCGTGTGGACCCCGCCGCACTTCTGGGCACTCGCCATCCGGTACCGCGACGACTACGCGGCGGCCGAGGTCCCCATGCTCCCGGCGGTGGCGTCCCTCGACGAGACATGCCGCCAGATCGAGCGCTACACCGTCGCCGTCGTCGCCGTATCCCTCCTGCTGGGCCCCGTCGCCCACCTCGGCGACCTCTACGCCGTCGCCGCCGCCGTCCTCGGCGCGGTCTTCCTCGGGAGGGCCGTGCAGTTGCGGCGGGACCCCTCCGCCAAGCGGGCCATGCAGCTGTTCACCTGGTCGATCACCTACGTGACCCTGCTGTTCTCGGCCATGGCCCTGGACCAGCTCCTGCGATCTCTTTGACCACACCTTGAGCGCACCATGACCATCACCGAGACACGACCCGACGCGCCAGCGCCTGTCGACGCCCCGCCTCCCGCCGGGAGCGAGGGGTTCGCGGCAACGGCCGACCACAAGCTGCTCGGGCTGCTGTTCCTCGGCGGCGCCCTCCTCTTCTTCATCGTGGGCGGCGTTGTCGGCATGGTGCTGCGGGGCGAGCTGGCCGACGAAGGCGTCTCGATCATCGGCGGCAGCTACAACCGACTGTTCTCCCTGCACGCGACGGTGACGGCGCTGCTCTTCCTGCCGCCGGCGTGGATCGGGTTGGCCACCTACGTGGTGCCGCTCCAGATCGGGTCGGGCCGCTTGGCCCTCCCACGGCTCCACGCCTTCGCGGCGTGGCTGTTCCTGCTCGGCGGCGCCCTGATGGTGGCCGGATACATCCTCGGACCGCCCGTCGGTCTGGGCCTCGCCAACTCGGTACCCACGGCGGCGCCCGCCCACGGCGCCAACAACGCCAACGCCCTCGTCATCGTGGCCATGGCGATGGTGGCGACGGCCACGGTGCTGGCGGCCGTCGACCTCGCCGTCACCGTCCTGAAGCTGCGCACCCCGGGCCTCACGCTTCGCCGGCTGCCCATGTTCTCGTGGGCCACGCTCGTATCCAGTCTGGTCACGGTGCTGTCCACCCCGGTGTTCATCGGAGGCCTCGTCCTGCTCTACCTGGACCAGCGCTTCGGAGGGACGTTCTTCGCTCCCGGGAACGTCGCCGGCCGCACCGTGTGGCAGCACAGTCTGTGGCTGTTCGGGCGCCCGGAGATCTACCTGCTCGTCCTGCCCGGGCTCGGCGCCGCGTCCGACATCGTGGCCACACACTGCCGCCGGCCGCTCGTGAGCCTGGCCGCCGCCCGCACCGCCATCGCCATGTTCGGCGTCCTGTCGTTCGGATCGTGGGCGGCCGGCACCAAGGTCGCCGACGCCCTCGTGCTCCCCACCTACACCCCGCTCACCACGCTCGTGCTCGTCCCTCTGGCCATCGTCACGCTCGTCTGGTTCGCCACGCTGGCCAAGGGTCGCCCGCAACCCCACCCGAGCGTCCTTTTCGTGATCGGCGCCGTGCTCCTCGTCGCGGTCGGTGCGCTCCATGCACTCGCCGCCGCGGCGGCCGAGGTGCACGGGAGGGCATGGACCACGGGCCACCTCCACACCGTCGTCTTCGGCAGCCCGACGCTGCTCCTGGCCGGGGCGGTCTACCACTGGGCGCCCAAGCTGTTCGGTCGCGAGCTCTCGGCCGGCATGGGGCGCCTCGCTGCTCTCGGGCTGTTCGGTGGCTTCTTCCTCATGGGACTCGGGAGCTACCTCCTCGGCTATGACGGCGGCCCCGCCCACGTGAAGGACTTCTCCTTCAGCGCCAGCGCCACCACGTACAGCCTGTTGGCGGCGGTGGGTGGCGTCGTCGTGCTGCTCGGGGCCTTGGCCATGCTCGCCGACGTGATGGTGGCGGGCGCCGGTCGCAGTGTGGCGTCGGGTCCGGACGATCCCTACGAAGGACTCACCCTCGAGTGGGCCACGCCGTCTCCACCGCCCCCGGGCGGCGCCGACAGCGTTCCCGAGGTCCGTTCCGCGTATCCCCTTCTCGACCTGCGCTCGACCGCCGAGGCGCCCCGTGGCTGATCCCACCCTGGCCCTGCCCCCGGCCGGAGGGACCAGGCCTCGCGGCGTGGTGACGCAGGCGATGCTCTTCGTCGCCGTCGGGGGCACGATGCTGTTCGGCGCGCTCCTGGCCGCCTACCTGCACATGCGCCGTCTGGCCCACCCCTTCCCTGCGAAGGGCGCCGACATCGACGAGTACTGGGGCAACGTCATGGCCGGCACCATGCTGATGTCGGCCTTCACGGTCGAGTGGGGATGTTCCGCGCTCCGCCGGGGTGAGCGCAAGCAGGCGCTCGCCGGCTTCGGGCTCACGGTGGCGCTCGGCCTCGCGTTCTTGAACCTTCTCTCCTTCTCGTCGGGCCACGTCCCGTTCGACGCCGTCACCAATCCCTACGGACTGGTCGTCACCGCCCTGGCCATGGTGCTCGGGATCGTCGTCGGGATCGGCGTCGGGTTGACCTCGCTCACCCTGTTCCGAGTCGCCGGGCGCCAGCTCCTCGAACCAGATGCCGAGCAGCCCCGCGCCACCGCCATCTACTGGCACTTCGCCGTCGCCGCGTCCATGGCCGTGTGGTACACGGTCATCGTGCTCAAGTAGGCGACGATGCTCTCCCCCGTCTCGCGGTTCCTGCTGGCCGTCAGCCTCACCGCAGCCGCCACCGGCATCCTCTACCAGTCCGTGGTCGACGAGCGGGCGGGAACCGCGCTGCTGCTCACGCTGGCTGTGGCCGCCCTCCTGGCCACCATCGCCACCGCAGGCGGCTCCGTGCCCGACGACGCCCCGTTCGTCCCGTCCGACGCCCCGCCGCCGGAGCGACGGGCCACCACCACCGGAAGCCCGCCACGCGGCAGCGCCTGGCCAGGTGGAGCGGCCCTGGCGGTGGCGGTGCTCGGGACGACGGCGGCCGCAGGAGGCCCCGTGGTGCTGGTCGGCGTGGCCGCCGTCCTCGTCGCCGCCTTCGGCTGGTTCGGCAAGGTGTGGAGCGAGGACCCGTCGTGGACCCCCCGCCTGCACGAGCGGATCAGCATGCGCCTGCTGGTTCCCCTCGGCCTTCCGGTGCTGATGTTCGCGCTGGCCGCGACCATCGCCATCAGCCTCTCGCGCATCCTGCTGGCGGTCGACAAGGACGCCTCGGTGGCTATCGCCTTCGCCGCCGCCCTCACCATCCTCGGGGCGTGCAGCTGGGTGGCCACCCGTCCGAGGGTCACGTCCTCGGCGGTCTTCGCACTCGTCGCCATCGCAGTGGTGGCCATGGCGGGCGCCGGCATCACCGGCGTCGCCGCCGGAGAACGCGAGTTCCATCCGCACGAGGGACACGGCGAGGCTGTCCACCTGCGTGCCAAGAACGTGAAGTACAGCCTCGACAAGATCACCGTGAAGGCGGGCGAGAAGGTGACCGTCGACTTCCACAACGGCGACACCGACGTGTACCACAACATGGCCGTGTACGAGGGCGACGGTCCCGACGCCGCGCCGGTGTTCAACGGCGAGGGGTTCCCCGGTGACGACGAGCGGGAATACACGTTCAAGGCACCGCCGGCCGGCGCGTACGTGTTCGTGTGCGACTTCCACCCGAACATGAAGGGCACCCTGGTCGCCGAGTAGTGATGGCAGCCACCACCGTCCCCCTCGCCCGGCGGTTTCCCGGCGCGCGTGTGCTTCGTCGTGCCGGCCGGCGCGGTCCGCGAACGTTCGTCGTCGTCGTCGCCGTCGCGGTTGCCGGCGCGGGAGTCGCCGGGTTGGTGACCCGGTCCGGCGGGGACGACGCCATCGGTGCCCCGGCACCCACGTTCTCGCTGTCGGACGTGCGCTCGCCCGAGGCCACGGTGGTCCTGCCGACGGGGCGGCCCACGGTCGTGAACTTCTTCGCCGCCTGGTGCACACCGTGCCGGGCCGAGCTGCCGGTGCTCCAGGAGGCCGCCCGCCGCACGGAAGGCTCCGTGGCGTTCGTCGGTGTCGACGTGAACGACTCCCGCTCCGCCGCCGCCGACCTGCTGGCCGGCACCGGCGTGAGCTATCCCGCCGGCTACGACCCCGACCGGTCGATCGCCGCGCGCTATCGCCTCCAGGGCATGCCGACGACCGTCTTCATCGGTGCCGACGGCCGGATCGACGCCGTGGCCAGAGGACGGCTGACGGCGGCCGACCTCGACCGCAGGCTCGACCGCCTCGAGGCCGCTTCCAGAGTTGGCACTCCGTGAGCCGATGCGAAAGGGTGACACCGTGAGACGGCCCATCGTGCCGACGAAGTGGCGGAAGCTGGCTCTGCCGGCTGCGGCGCTGACCCTCGTCCTCACCAGCTGCGCCAACAGCTCGCTTCCCCAGGACGCCCTCGACCCCCAGGGACCGTTCTCCCGCAAGGTGCACAACCTGGCGATGCCGGTGTTCGCCATCGCCGGCGTCGTGTTCGTCCTCGTCGAGGGGCTCCTCGTCTACGCCGTCATCCGGTTCCGGCGCCGCTCGGACGACGAGTCGCCGGTTCAGGTGCACGGCAACGTGAAGGCCGAGCTCGGCTGGACCATCGCCCCCGCCGTCGTCCTCGCGGGCGTCGGTATCTTCACGGTGGGCACCGTCATCGACCTCGACCGCGTGCCGAAGGGCGACGACGTCCTCGCCGTCAACGTCACGGGTCACCAGTGGTGGTGGGAGTACAACTACCCCGACGAGCACGTGGTGACGGCGAACGAGCTGCACATCCCCACCGGTACCGACGTCGCCATAACCCTTCGCTCCAAGGACGTCATCCACAGCTTCTGGCCGCCCAAGCTGGCGGGGAAGCTCGACGTCATCCCCAATCGTGAGAACCACATGGTGATCAACGCCGATCACGCCGGGGTCTACTACGGGCAGTGCGCCGAGTTCTGCGGCATCTCCCACGCCAACATGCGCCTGCGCGTGGTGGCCCACACGCCGGCCGACTTCGCTCGGTGGGTGAAGGCCAATGCGGCGCCGCCCAGGGAGCCGTCCGACGACGATCCCGACGCTGTCGCCGGCCAGGGTCTGTTCCGGGCCAAGGGATGCGCCAGTTGTCATTCCGTCAAGGGGTTCGCCGCCGGTGCCGTGGGCCCGGACCTGACTCATCTCCAGCAGCGAAAGGTGTTCGCCGGCGCCCTCTTCGACCTCAACGAGAAGAACCTGCGCCGCTGGCTGCGTAACCCGCCCGGCGAGAAGCCGGGCTCGATCATGCCCAACTTGAACCTCACCGAGGAGGAGATCACCAGCTTGATCGCCTACCTCGACACCCTGAAGTGACCGGAGAGCCTGGATGACCACCGTCCTGGAGCCAACGATCACCACCCCCGCCTCGGCGGGTGACACCGGCCTGCTCCGCCGGCCGACCCACCCCAAGGGGGTCTGGTCGTGGATCACGACCATCGACCACAAGCGCATCGGCATCCTCTACGGAGTCACCGCATTCGCCTTCTTCCTCATAGGCGGCATGGAGGCGTTGCTGATCCGGCTCCAGCTGGCCAAGCCCAACGGCACGGTCCTGTCGGCCGAGATGTACAACCAGATCTTCACGATGCACGGCACGACGATGATCTTCCTGGTCGTGATGCCCATGTCGGCCGCCTTCTTCAACTACCTGGTCCCACTCCAGATCGGCGCGCGCGACGTCGCCTTCCCGCGCCTCAACGCGTTCAGCTACTGGCTGTTCCTCTTCGGGGGCATCTTCCTGTACTCGAGCTTCCTGCTCGGCGGCGCCCCCGACGGCGGCTGGTTCGGCTACGCCCCCAACACCAGCATCACTTTCTCGCCCGGGCACAACATCGACTTCTGGGTCTTCGGCCTCCAGCTTCTCGGCATCGCGTCCACGGTCGGATCGGTGAACCTCATCGTCACCATGCTCAACATGCGGGCTCCGGGGATGACCCTGATGCGCATGCCCGTGTTCACCTGGATGACCCTGGTGTCGTCGTTCCTGATCCTCTTCGCCATGCCGGTGATCACCGTGGCGTTGTTCCTGCTCATGTTCGACCGGAACTTCGGGTCCAACTTCTTCAACCCGGCGGCCGGCGGTGACCCGGTGCTCTGGCAGCACCTCTTCTGGCTCTTCGGCCATCCGGAGGTGTACATCCTCATCCTGCCCGCCATGGGCATGGTGTCGGAGATCCTGCCCGTCTTCGCCCGCAAGCCGCTGTTCGGCTACCCGGTCATCGTGTTCTCGGGCATCGCCATCGGCTTCATGGGGTGGGGCGTGTGGGTGCACCACATGTTCACCGTCGGCCTCGGCCCGGTGGCCGTCTCTGCCTTCTCGGTGTCCACCATGTTCATCGCGGTGCCCACGGGCGTGAAGATCTTCAACTGGACGGCCACGATCTGGAAGGGGTCGTTGCGGTTCACCACGCCGATGCTGTTCGCCCTCGGGTTCATCGGCATGTTCACCATCGGCGGTCTGTCGGGCGTCACCCACTCGGTCTCGCCCCACGATCGCCAGCAGACCGACACCTACTACGTGGTGGCCCACTTCCACTACGTGCTGTTCGGAGGCGCCCTGTTCGGGATCATGGGCGGCATCTACTACTGGTGGCCGAAGGTCTTCGGATTCCTGCTCGACGAGCGCATCGGCAAGCTCAACTTCTGGACGTGGCTCATCGGGTTCAACATGACCTTCGCCCCCATGCACATCCTCGGGCTGCGCGGCATGCCGCGACGGATCTACACCTACGACGACAGCCTCGGCCTGAGCGCCTTGAACATGCTGGCCACGGTGGGGTCGTTCGTCATCGCCTTCTCCACGCTGGTGTTCATCTACAACGTGTGGTTCTCGACCAAGAAGAAGCGGGTGCCGGCGGGGGACGACCCGTGGGACGGCCGGACGCTCGAGTGGTCCACCTCCTCGCCGCCGCCCGAGTACAACTTCACCGAGACCCCGACGGTCCACGCCGTCGACGATCTCTGGCACCGGAAGTACACCGAGGACGACGAGGGTCGGCTGGTTCGCGTCGACGGCGGCCCGCTCGGTCCGTTGCCCGCCGATGTCCTGCGCAGGCAGGCGACGGTGGCACTGGCAGAGGCGGACGGCGACGCTGCGCCCGCGAACAACGGAGACGGCAACGGCTCGGGTGACGAGAGCGGCCACGGCCACGGCGGCGCGCCGTCCGCCCACGAGCTGGGCATCCACATGCCATCGCCGAGCTACTACCCGATCCTGGCGGCGTTCTCGCTGCCGATCATCTCCTACGGCATGCTCTACGGCCGCAGCTCGGGCTCGCACTACGTGGTCTCGGTGATCGGCGCCGTGATGCTGTTCACCTCCATCTACGCATGGGGCATGGAGCCGTCGGCCGAGCCCGAGGACCCCGACGAGCACCACAGCGGCGACGCACCGGCTCTGGGCGCAGGAGCGACCGCCGCGCTCGAGGCCGGGAGCGCCCCCGCCGAGGCCACGAACGGCGACTCCGCCATGGCCGCCGCTGACCCCGCCGCCGAGCCCGCCGCCGCTCCCGCCGCCGCCGC
>DATAIT010000060.1 GCA_036262515.1 Acidimicrobiales bacterium
ACTGCGGCTGGCCACTGATCCATCGCACCTCCGACACGCGCACGACAGAAGACGAGCAGCCGAATCCCGACGGGGCGTCAGCGTTCCGGCGCAATGTCGAGGGGTGATCATGGAACCGAACGGGTGACCGGGGCGCCTACATCCCCGTGAGGATCGACGCCATCGGCATGAGGGCGCCGGCGCCGGCCGGCCGGATGAGCTTCGACGAGCTGTACCGATCGCAGTATGCGCGCATGGTCGTCGTCGCCCGCCTGATCACCGGTCGCCTCGACACCGCCGAGGAGATCGTGCAGCGTGGCCGCAGTGAACCTGCGAAACGGGGATCCGCCGGGCTGACGACGGCCAACGGCGGGCACCGGGTGCCGCAACGGGCGAGACCAAGGCCACGTGAGGCCTCGGACCCCTCGTCCTCCCGAGCTCGTCACGCGAGGAACGTGTCGGCCACGGCCAGCGCCTCGTCGACGATGCCCAGGCCGGAGGCAGCGTCGGCGTCGCTGATGTTCAGCGGCGGAGCGATGTGGACGCGGTTCCCCAGCATGAGCGACACCAGGCCGCGGTCGAGACAGGCCTTGGCGAACGCCGTCATCGGGGCGTTCGCCTCGCCCGTGGCACCGACGGGCACGAGCGGCTCCCTGGTGCGCCGGTCGCGAACCAGCTCGACCGTCCAGAGGGCGCCCGTGCCTCGGACGTCGCCGACGCAGGCATGGGTCTCGGTTAGCTCGGCGAGCGCCGGCCCGAGGACCTCGGCCCCGAGCCGGGCGGCCGCCGCCACGGTGTTCTCGTCGTGCATGGCGCCGATGGCGCCGACGGCCGCCGCGCAAGCGAGTGGGTGCCCGCTGTAGGTCATGCCCGCCGGGTAGGGGCGTCCGGTGAAGGTGTCGTAGACGGCGTCGCCGACCAACACCCCGCCGAGCGGCACGTACCCCGAGTTCACGCCCTTCGCGAACACCAGCAGGTCCGGGGCCACGCCGTCGTGGTCCACGCCGAACCACGCTCCGGTGCGCCCGAAGCCGACCAGCACCTCGTCGGCGATGTAGACGATCCCGTGGCGCGTGCAGAGGTCGCGGACGCCGCGGAGGTACCCCACGGGCGGCACGATCACGCCGGAGCCGCCGACCACCGATTCCAGGACCAGGCCGGCGATGGTGGCCGGGCCTTCGAGGAGGATCACCTGCTCGAGGTGGGCGAGCGCTCGCTCGCACTCCTCCTCGGCGGTCGTCGACCCGAACGCGGAGCGGTAGAGGAAGGGTCCGAAGAAGTGGACCACTCCGGCCATGCCCGTATCCGACGCCCAGCGGCGAGCGTCGCCCGTCAGGTGAATCGAGGTGCTTGTCGAGCCGTGGTAGGAGCGATAGGCCGCGAGCACCTTGGGACGGCCCGTGTGGAGGCGGGCCATCCGCACCGCGTGCTCGATGGCTTCGGTCCCGCTGGTAGTGAACAGCACGCGTCCGAGACCGTCCGGTGCGACCTCGATGATCGAGCGCGCCGCTTCGCCTCGGATGTCGGACCCGTAGCCGGGCGCCAACGTGCAGAGTCGGTCGGCCTGCGCCTTGATGGCGGCGACGATGCGCGGGTGCTGGTGACCGAGGTTGGTGAAGACCAGCTGCGAGCTGAAGTCCAGGTAACGCCGACCGTCGACGTCGACGACGTGGCTACCGGAGCCGGACACGAAGGTGGGCACGTTGCGCGGGCCCTGCACCGTCCAGGGGTGGAAGACCAGCTCGTCGAGGTTCATGCGGTTCCCACGTTCTTCCCGTGTCGCACACGCGGCGCTCTCGGCCGAGAGTCTCGTCCTTCGCCGCACCCGAGTCGAGCGCCGGACGGACACGCGCAGCTCTGGACCTCCACGACGTGGTATCGCGTGGGCATGCCCACCGGTGACGGACCCTCGCGTGACCGGCCCGAGATGCCCGACGGCTACGGCGTGCCGGACACAACCGACGGCCTGCTCGAGTGGAGCGCGGTCGAGGAACGGCTGGTCGCGTCGCCGCAGTACTGGATGGCCACCACCCGCCGGGACGGGCGGCCCCACGTGGTGCCCCGCTGGGGCGTGTGGGTCGACGGGCGGTTCTGGTACGACGGGGCGCCCACGACCGTCCACGCCCGCAACATCGCCCGCAGCGGGGCGTGCACGCTGCACCTCGAGGACGGCTGGCAGGCCGTGATCGTCGAGGGGACGTCGCAACCTGCCGACCCTCCCGGGGTCGAGCTGGGCGCCCGGCTGGCGGCAGGGTTCGCGACGAAGTACGCGACCCGCGGCTACGAGCCCGGGCCCGACTCGTGGGAGGGGCCGTCGGCCGGCGGCCTGGTGGTGTTCCGCCCGACGAAGGCGGTCGCCTGGTTCGACTTCCCGAACGACGTCACCCGATTCCGCTTCACGCCGTGATGCAGTTGCCCGTCGAGGCAGCTCCCCCGGGCCGCTCGTAGCCGTGGTCGAGTCGCTGGGCTTCGACCCGAAGCAGGCCTAAGACGAGGCGTCCGTCGAGTACGAGGACGCGTCCCGCGACTTCTGGCAGTACCTGGCCCTGCGCACGGTGGAGCGCGTCGGGCTCCGGGAAGGCGAGCGGGTGCTCGACGTCCCGTGCGGGACGGGCCCGGCCCTGCTCCCCGCCGCCCAGCGGGTGGGGCCGACCGGGCAGGTGGTGGGCCTCGACGTGGCCGAGCGCATGCTCGCCATCGCCCGGGAGAAGGTCGGGCGCAGCACGCTCACCAACGTGTCGGTCCACTACGGCGACATGACGGCTCTGGACGTCCCGGCGACGCCCTATGACGCCGTGCTGTGCGTGCTCGGCATCTTCTTCGTCGACGACATGCCGGGCGTCGTGCGGTCGTTCCTCGACCTCGTGCGCCCCCGGGGTGGGCGGGTGGCGGTCACGGTCTTCGGCGAGAACGTCTTCGAGCCCGTCCGCTCGGTGTTCGTCGAAGCCGTGAACGACGTGATGCCGGGGCTGGAGGTGGTGCAGGCCTGGAACCGCACCGCACGCCTCGACGCGTTCCGACGCGTGTTCGAGGACGCGGGCGTCGGCGCCGTCTCGATCGAGACCGACGACGACGCCGTCCCCATGCGGTCGGCCGGTGACTGGTGGCGGATCGTGATGGGATCCGGGCTGCGCCGCGCCGTCGGCCAGCTGGGGCCGGAGCGGGCGGCCGAGGTCCGGGCCCGGTGCGAGCGCTACGTGGAGCAGCACCGGGTGGACCGGCTGCTCAACCGCAGCCGCTACGCGATCGTCGTCCGCGACTGACATCACGGCGCCGGGGCCGTCCGCCACTGGCGCCGGGGCCGTCCGCCACTGGCGTCGGGGCGCAGGCCGCCGGTCGGGCACCGGCCCCGGTTTCAGACCCGCAGCGCCGCCTCCAGCCTGGCCCGGTCGAACAGCTCGGTGACCTTCGCCGCACTGGCCGTCTGCTCCGCCGCATCGAAGGTGGACGCCGTCTCTCTCGTGGTCGCGTTGACCTCGGCGAGGAAGTCCCGCTCGATGGTGTCGAGCGCCTGGCGCAGCGCCGCCTGCACGGGGATGGGCAGGCCGGCGACGTGTCCCGAGATCTGCCTGAAGGCGCTGAGCACTCCGGGTTCGACGGCCATCGCCTGCGCCCGCCACTCGCGGAGCCGGTCGTCGAGGCGCAGGCCGACGATGCCGTCCCGCACGCCGTTCCACTCGCTCGGGTGCAGGCCCGCCTCCACCGTGTCGGAGCTGACCGGCCCGAAGAACCGGCCCGAGTTCTCGCGGACGAAGGTGTCGAAGGTCTTCTCCATCTCGGCCAGGTAGCCGGCCCAGCCCTCCTTGACGGCGGCGGCGAAGGTGGCGGCGTCGGCCTTCAGGCCGTCCGTCGGCTGGTCGGCGGCCCAACGGTCGAGTCCGGAACGGACGTCGTCCACCAGCTTTCGGGCCACGTCGACGCCGTTGCGCTGGATGAAGTCGTCGACGTCGTGGCGCGCTCTCGAGAGGGTGGTGAGGATCACCCCCTGGTTCGGCAGCTGGTTGAGAAAGGCCTGCCGGGCCTCGGCGTAGTTGCCGATCAGGTACATCACCACGACCTTGCGCGCCTCGTTGCACATGGTGAGCAGCGCGGCGGCGTCCTTGCCGAGCAGAGCCTTCACCGTGTCGCTCACCCACATCCCGGCGTCGGGGGTGAGGAACGGGAGCGCCTTGGCGAAGGTGGCGGCAGGGATGCCCAGCTGCTTCGCCTGCTCGAACGAGTCCTTGCCCGGCGAGGAGATCTGGGTGATCAGCAGCGCGGTGTCCCGGGGGATGCCCGCCTTGGTGACGAGGATCTCGACGAGCGCCTCGTTGATCTGGTCCGGAACCTTGGCCGCCTCGTCGATGAAGCTCCCGAGGTGGTTCCCGAGCCGCTGGTACAGCGGGAGGGCCTCGTCGACGGCACGGCGGAGCGCCTCGTTCATCCGCCTGGCTGCGTCGCGCTCGATGTCTTCGACCCGGCGGTCCTCGTCGGACGCCGTCATCCACTTGGCGTCGAGCGCCGTGATCATCGCCTCCAGGTTGCGGACGAGAGCGACCATGCGATCGCGCGCCCCGCCCAGATCCAGCCTGGCCAGCTGCTCGAGGCACCGGTCATCCTCGACCAGCGCCTTCTCGCGCACGAGCCAGGCCCGGTGCGACGGCTCCGTGACCCCGTCGAGCAGCTGGGTGAGCGACGTCACCACGCCGAGGCGGACCCACTCGAGGGCGGTGGCGTAGTCGCCGGCGCGGTCGGCCCGGCCCGCTTCGACGGCCATGGCGCGCACGGCCTCGAGCCCCTGGTTCCGCTGGGTGGCGTAGTCGGCCAGGCCCGATTCCATGACGGCGAGCTCCTCGATGGGGCCGTCCGATGCCCGGAGCCCCTTCACCAGCTCGAGCAGCTCGGCCGGCCGGCGGTCGTACGACGGCACCTCCCCTCCCTCAGATGCCCTGGATCGACGCCACGCGCCACGGCCCGCCGGCCCGGCGCTGGAGCACCCACCGGCGGTTCACCGTCACGTCGTCGAAGGCGTGGTAGTCGCCGTCGAGGAGACCCACGTGGTCCACCAGGGCTTCGACCTCCTCGAGCCGCACGGCGCCGTCGTACTCGTCGCCCTGCGACAGCACCTGCACGTCACCCGTCCAGGCGACGCGGATGTCGTAGACCCGTTCCTCGATGCGGCGGCGGGCGTCCTCCCAGAACCGCTCGGGCTCGTGGACGGCGAAGGGCTGGACGACGAGACGGCCCTGCGATCCGGTGGTCACCGACCAGGAGGCGAACAGCGACCGCCACAGGACGACGTCGCCGAACTTCAGCGCCGCGAACAGGGCCTGGAGCACCTGGGCCGGTGACGCGTCGTCTGGCGGCGGCGGCTGGCCGGGCTTGGTGAACAGGTCCTCGCCGGCGAAGGGAGCGGCGTCGGCGTCGCCGCTTCGTGACGTCGACGAACATGGCGCCGCCCACGAGCGCCCCCAGAAGCTCGAGCGGGGCGCCGAAGTAGGCGCGTTCGCCGATCATCAGCAGGCGGGCCTCGGGCTGGATGCGGCCGCACAGCAGGTACGTCTCGGCCAGGTCGGGGGCCACGACCTTGCGGTAGCGGCCGGCGGCGACGAGCATCGCCTGGGCCGGCTCCGCCTCGGCATCGACGAAGTACCAGTTCTCGTCCGGGCTGCCGGCCACGAACCAGCCGTGCCCGGCCTCGGCCACCCAGCTGTCGTTCCCGAGCTCGGGAAGGACGACGACCTTGCCCGCCGCCGCGGCCAAGCCGTCGCGCACGGGGTGCGACGCCGGGAAGGCGGGCATCGTGTCCGCCGCCAATCCGGCAAGGAGGTCGTCCCACGCCGCCCGTCCGGCCCCGGCCACCTGGGCGGCACGCTCGTCGTCGGCCCGGCGGTCGTCCAGATCGGCATCGGTGAGCTCGTAGCGGCGGCCGGTCAGGCAGGCCACGGCGGCATCGAAATCGGCCTTGACCGCATCCGCGAACGGGCCGGGATAGTGCTCGACCAGGAAGTCGACCCGCGGCCGCTCCTCGCACAGCGAGGTCAACTCGCTGCGGGTCACGAGCGATTGGCGGTTCCACCCGTCGTCGAGCACCGAGGAGAGCTTGCGAACCAGGCCCTCCTCGTACCACGACCCCCACGTACCCGAGAACCCGTCGTACCCCATCGAGTCGGGCCCGCCGGGGGCGAGGGCCCGGCGGTGGTCGGCCGTCTCATACGAGCGGTCCGGCTGGAGGGTGCCCTTGGCCTCGATGGTCTGCCATCCCTGCCCGCCCGGGTCCCGCCGGCGCGCCGCCTGCAGGACGACGTGGCCCTCACTGGCGCCTGCCGCCTGCCACCGTTGCGCCTCTTCGATCTGGCCGATGCAGCCCGCCAGCCACCGGGAACGCTCCGGCTGGTCGGCCGGCACCTCGAGCGGCACCCCGTCGACCTCCACGATCCGGTCCCCCGGTTCCAGGCCGCTGCCCCGGAACCCGCTGTCCCATGCGATCCACTCGACCGACAAGAAGGCCGGGGTGACGTCCAGCTGCGCCCGGGTGCGGATGCGGCTGGTGACGTCGGCGGATGGCTCCCCCACGACTTCCCCCTCGACTGTGCCCGTCCGAATTGTACCCCTCGTCGACCCGCGAAGGCAGGGCGAACGCCGTCTGGCCGGAGGTGGCGGGGCAAAAGGACCAACGGCCCACCTTCCAGGCGACGCGCGGCCCTGTCGGTCGAACGCCCGAAGGTCGATCCTGCACCCATGCGCACCATCACGCCCGTCACCGACAAGCCCGCTCCGAAGCCCTCGAAGGGAACCGGCGGGCGACCGACCCCCCCGACGCCGTCGCCGGGTGGCGGCGGTGAACGGCGCGACAACCTCCTGGTGGTCGTGTACGCCCTCGCCGCCGTGGCGCTGATCGCCAGCCTGGTCGCGGTCGGGTTGGGCGTCAGGGCCGTCGACGAGGCCGACGACGCCGCCACCCCGGCCGCCACGCGCCGGACGGACGGCGCCCCGTCGAGCGTCGCCGTCACGCTCACCGAGTTCGCCATCGCACCGGCCGCAGCCGAGATCGCACAGGGCGGCGCGCTGAGCGTGACCAACGGCGGCGCGGCGGTGCACAACCTGGCGGTGGAGGGCCAGGACCTGGCCACCGCCATGATCGACCCGGGCGGGTCGGGCCGGCTGGCCCTGGGCGACCTCGCACCCGGGGTCTACACGATGTTCTGCCAGGTGCCCGGCCACCGCGAGGCCGGGATGGAGACGACGTTCCACGTCGTCGCCGCCGCGGCCGGCGCGGCCACGACGGGGACCCACGCCGGCGCGCACTCGGCGACCATGACGGCCGACGAGATGGACGCCGTGATGGCCAAGGCCACCAAGGCCTTCCCCGCCGCCACCGAGGGCAAGGGCGCCCAGGACCTGAAGCCCACGGTCCTGGCCGACGGGACCAAGCAGTTCGAGGTCACCACGTCGGTGGTCCAGTGGGAGATCGAGCCGGGCAAGAAGGTCGAGGCGTGGACCTACAACGGCACCGTGCCCGGGCCGACGATCCGGGTCGACCCCGGCGACAAGGTCCGCGTCGTGCTCCACAACGAGCTTCCGGAGTCCACCGTGATCCACTTCCACGGCATCGACGTCCCCAACGCCATGGACGGCGTCCCCGACATCACCCAGCCCCCGGTCAAGCCCGGCCAGTCCTACACGTACGACTTCACCGCGCAGGCAACACCGGCCGTGGCCATGTACCACTCGCACCACGATGCGGCCAAGCAGGTGGCCAACGGCCTGGCCGGCGCATTCCTCGTCGGCTCGGAGCCGGTCCCGGCCGGGGTCGTCGTGAGCCAGGAGCAGGTCATGATGCTCAACGACGCCGGCACGATCGGCTTCAGCCTCAACGGCAAGTCGTTCCCTGCGACCGAGCCCCTGGTGGCCGAGCAGGGCGACTGGGTCGAGGTCCACTACATGAACGAGGGGGTCATGGCCCACCCCATGCACCTGCACGGGATGGCCCAGACCATCATCGCCAAGGACGGGTACCCGGTGGCCCAGCCGTACAAGGCGGACACGGTGCTCGTCGGGCCGGGCGAGCGCTACACCGTGCTCGTCCAGGCGACGGCGCCCGGCACGTGGGCCTGGCACTGCCACATCCTTCCCCACGCCGAGCGGGAGGACGGCATGTTCGGCATGGTCACCGCCCTGGTGGTGACCTGACCCTCGAACATCCCGCCCGACCCCGACCCCGGATTCCGACCCCCACCCCGGGCCCTCGGCCCGTGGCGGCCCGGAGGAGCGAAGCCGACAAAGCTCGTTCTTCCGCCGCGGCCACGGGCCGAGGTCTACTCTCGGAGGCGCCGAACGAGGGGCAGAGGAGGGACCCGGCCGTGGACCGAGAGGTAGCCCTGTACACGCTGGAGGGCGTCGGAGACGCCGTCGTGACGACCCACCCGTTCACCACCGAGGACAAGCTCGGCCTGAGCATGCTCCGGTTCACCCGCGGCGAGGCCGGTGAGGCGATCCTCATCATCCACGGGCTCACCACGTCGACCGACATGTTCATCCAGCCCGAGCACGAGAACCTCGTCTCCTATTTGCTCGACCAGGGGTTCGGCGACGTGTGGTGCCTGGACTACCGGATGAGCAACCGGCACTCGTACAACCTGTTCAAGCACCGCTACACGATGGACGACGTCGCCCTGTTCGACTACCCGCCGGCGCTGGAGCTGATGCGCCGCCACATCGGCGACCGGCCCATCCACGTCATCTCGCACTGCCTCGGGGCGGCGTCGTTCACGATGAGCCTCTTCGCCAAGGCGGTGACGGGCGTGTCGAGCGTCATCGCCAACAGCGTGGCCCTCACACCCCGGGTGCCCAAGTGGTCGAAGGTCAAGCTCACGCTGGCCCCCGACCTCGTCGAGAACGTGCTCGGATTCCCGTACCTCAACCCCCACTGGGGCGACGAACCGGGATGGTCGCGGGGCAAGCTGTTCTCGAAGGCGGTGTCGCTGTTCCACCAGGAATGCGACGTGCCCGCCTGCCACATGCTGAGCCTCATGTGGGGCACCGGCTGGCCCGCCCTCTACAGCCACGAGAACATGAACCCCGTCACCCATCGCCGGGGCGGCGATCTCTACGGCGCGACCAGCATGAACTACTACCGCCACGTCGTGAAGATGCTGCGGGCCGGCAATGCCGTGAAGTACGACCCTGCGAACCCGAAGTACGACCGCCTGCCCGACGACT
Source organism: Acidimicrobiales bacterium (assembly GCA_036262515.1). Lineage (GTDB taxonomy): Bacteria > Actinomycetota > Acidimicrobiia > Acidimicrobiales > JAHFUS01. The sequence goes on from DATAIT010000060.1 coordinate 9,181, forward strand.
ACTTCCGCTACGTCGAGGAGATCGACACGCCGGTCCTGTTCATGACCGGTGAGAACAACAAGGTCTTCGCCGACTCGAACGTCGTCTGCCACCAGCGCATGGAGCGGATCGTGCCCGGGCGCCACGAGCTGCACGTGTTCCCGAACTACGGCCACCAGGACCCGTTCATGGGCCAGCACGTGGGGCGGGACATCTTCCCCCGGCTGGTCGAGTTCATCGAGAAGCACCGCTACGACGTCCCGAGCGGTGTGCGGCCACCTGCCTCTGCGTCGTCCCGCTAGATCGCCCGTTCTCCCGGCCCGACGGGCTGTGGCGTTCGCTCATCCCTCGGGTGGGAGGTGCTCCCGCGCCCACAGGGCCGCCTGCGTGCGGTCGGTGACGCCGAGCCGGGCGAACACGCTCGTCAGGTGGGCCTTCACCGTGCGCTCGCTGATGGCCAGCCGCCGGGCGATCTGCTTGTTGGCGAGGCCGGCGGAGACGAGCCGGAGCACCTCCTCCTCGCGCCCGCTGAGGCGGTGGTCGACCCGGGTGGCCCGGCCCTCCAGGAGCACGCGCGCCGCCTTGGGGTCGAGCGGCGCGTCGCCCGCCGCCGCCGCCCGTATGGCGCCGAGCAGCGCGTCGGGCTCGGCGTGCTTCAGCATGTACCCGATGGCACCGGCCCGCAGGGCATCGGCGATGTGTCGGTCATCTGCCAGGGAGGTGAGCACCACCACCCGCGCCGTGCTGCCCGACTCCACGATGCGGCGGGTGGCGGCGACACCGTCGAGCACCGGCATCGAGAGGTCCATGAGCACCACGTCGGGCCGATGCTCGGCCACCAGCCGGACGGCCTCCTCGCCGTCAGCCGCGCTGCCGGCCAACTCGATGTCGTCGGTCGTGGCCAGGAGCTGGTCGAGCCCGCCCCGCACGACGGCGTGGTCGTCGGCGATCACGACGCGGATCATCGGACGGCCACCGCCGCTCGCACGACGGTCCCCTTCCCAGGTTCACTGGTGACGTCGAGCGAGCCGCCGGCATCGACCACCAGCCCTCGAAGCGCGATGAGCCCCATGTGGCCGGAAGCCTGCCGTTCGGCCAGGCGCGCCACGTCGAAGCCCCGGCCGTCGTCCGAGACGGCCACCGAGAAGGCGTCGCCGTCGGCGGCCACGCGCACGGTGACAGCGGCGGCACCGGCGTGTTCGAGCACGTTGCGCAGCGCCTCCTGCGCCACCCGGTACACCAGGCGGGCCACCGGGTCGGGAACGGCCCGGTGCAGGGCGCTGCCGTCCAGGGTGGCCTGGACACCTTGCTCCTCGACGCGGGCGAGGAGATCGGTGAGGGCAGACTCGAGGCTCACCTCGCCGAAGTCCGGCGGGTAGATGTCGACCAGCAGCGAACGCAGCGCCCGGATGCTGCCGCGGACCGCCTCGGCCGAATCGGCCATGACGCGCCCGTCGGCCTCGGGATCGGGCGCGCGCCGGGTCGCCGCCGACAGAGCCAGGGCCACGCCGGCGAGGTCCTGGACGACGCCGTCGTGCAGATCGCTGGCGATCTGGCGGCGCTCCACGTCCGTCGCCTCCAGCGTCCGCCGCAGCAGCGCCTCACGCTCGCGCAGCCGCTGGCGCAGCCGGCGGGCCAGCGACCACGCCAAGGGAAGCTGCACGAGCTCGAGCATGACCAGGGCGCCGAGTGCGATGGGCGCGAAGCTCCGCCACAGCCGACGCCCGTTGGATACCACGAGCCCGTACCGGTAGTAGGCCTCGAACAACAGGGTCTGGCCGGTCGGCGTCCGCACGGGCAGGTACACCTCGAGCAACTTGCCGTAAGTGCGCTCGTACGTGTTCTCCGGCTCGTCGAGGTCGCTCACGTCGGCCTCGATGCGGCCGGTCGACAGGGCCTGCCGCTCGTCGTCCTCGAAGCGCCATTGGGTCCCGATGAGCGCCGGCTCGTCCGAGTACACGACCCTGGCGGTGGCGGTCCACAGCTTCACCCGCACGAGCGTGTCGTCGAGAACGTCCCGGCGCACCACCTCGTCCAGCCGGTCGACGGCATCCCGGTCGCCGTCGAGGAGGGCGTCGGTCAGCGCCGGCGTGACGACGCCCTGGGCTCGGATGACGGTGGTGATGCGGGCCTCGGCGATCGCCTCGCGCTCGCCCACCCGCCTGCTCGCCACGGCCGTGGCGACGCCCACGATGGCGAGCGCCACCAGGCCGGCCAGGGCGAACTGGCCGACCTGGAGCGCAACCAGTCGACGCCCCGACACGTCCGGTCCGGCGGCCGCCGACTCGGACCACGAGCCCGGTTCGGCGTCCGGCATCGGGCCGAGCGTAACCGCCGGGGGCGACCGGTCGGACCGGGACGACCGCTCAGTCGCCGCCGCCGCCACCCGAGCCGCTGTGATCCTCGTCGCCGCCGCCGGGCCCGCGGTTGCCGCCGTCGTCGTCCCCCCCGCCGGGACCGCTGTTGTCGCTGGTGCCGTCCCCGCCGCCAGGACCGCTGTTGTCCTCGATGGTGGTCGTGGTCGTCGTGGTCGTCGTGGCGGTTCCGCCATCGCCACCACAGCGGGGGTCGGTCGCGTGCTCGGCCTCGTCGCAGGGTCCGGAGAGGTCCTCGTCGCCGTCATTGTCGGCGACTGTCACGGGCACCGGGGACGACGTCGGCGACGTGGTGGGCGAGGTCGACCTCGGGGCGGTGGTCACGGTGGTCTCCGGCGTCGCGCCGGCGCACCGGGCATCGGTGGCGTGCTCGGCCTCGTCGCAGGGACCTGACACGTCGTGGTCGCCGTCGACCTCGTCCCGGTCGTCCCCGCCGTCCAGGTCCTCGCCGTCCGGAACCGACGGAGCGACGGTCGTGGCCGTGATCCCTGCACATGCGCGATCGCCGGCGTGTTCGGTCTCGCCGCAGGGGCTCCGGAGGCCGGCGGCCTCGACGGACGGGGAGGACGGGCGGTGCGGGGCGTCGGTGGCGGCAGCCACACCGACGGCTGCCACCAGCCCGAAGGCCGGGAGGGCGGCGGTGCAGAGGAGCCGGCGGAGGTTGGTCGTAGCCATGGAGTTCCTTTCGGAGTCGGGCGCCGGGAGGTGGCGCCTGTGCTGACTCCATGCTTCGACCGCCGCGGTGCGAGCCGCCATGGCACGTTGGTGCTACGACCACACGGCGGACGCCTGGGCGAACGGGGTACTACGACCATCGTCCACTACCGGCCTCGCGCCGGACGCCCGACAATCGAGACGTGTCCCGGACTCGCGCACGGGTGGTGCGGCGGCGGGCCCTCGGCGCGTTCCTCACCATGTCGGCGGCCGGGCTGGGGGCCGTCGTCGCCCTCGCCGCCGCCTCGCAGGTGAGCACCGAGCCGCCGCCTGCGTTCGTGTCCCCCTACAGAAACGGCGCCAGCGCCGACCCGCCCGTGCCCCCGCCGGGCTCGACCACCGATCCTGACCACCCGGTCGAGGCCGCCGTGCCTCGCCGCGATCCCACGACCTCGTCGCCCGCCGCGCCCGCCAAGGGCACGACCTCGACGACCCACCCCCTGTCGGGGTCAGCCGGCTCGAACACCTCCGGTGGCTCCGAAGGGCCCGGCGGGGCCACGACCACGACGTCGGTGCCGGACCACTCGACGACGACGACCTCGGTCCCCGACGACCACGGCGGCGCCGGGGAGGACGACGGGCCGCTGGTGGACGACGGCACCAGCGGCCCGTCGGGCACCAGCGATTCGTCGGGCACCGGGTCGGGCGGGGCGTCCGGCTCGGGCGGGGCGTCCGGCTCGGGTTCGTCGACCTCGGGCTCCGGTTCGGGATCGCTGTCCGGGTCGAGCTCGGGGCCGGGCTCGGGTTCGACGTCAGGCTCGGATTCGATATCCGGCTCGGGTTCGACCTCCGGCGCCGCAGGCGAGCCCGGGTCCTGACGGGAGTCGGCGCACGCACCCGGATCAGATGGACGGGCGCCGGAGCGGGGCCGGCTGCCGGCCCCGCTCCTCTGGCGCCTCCCGGGATCAGCGCGCGGCGATGCCGGCCGCCCCCGGCGGAAGGCCGGGCACGGCCCCGAGGGTCTCCAGCGATCCATCCGCTCCGACCGCCCAGGCGCCCACCGTGCCGTCGCCGAGCCGCCCGTAGAGGAAGCGGCTGTTCGAGCTGACGGCAAGGTCGGTGACCCCGGAGGCGGCCGAGGCCGTCTTGCCGTCCGCATCCAGGATCGACAGGGAGCCATCGGGGGCGACGCCGTATCCGGTGATCGAGGCGGTGCCCGCATTGCCGGCGTAGGCGAACCGCCCGTTGCCGGTGATTGCGATCCAGCACGCCGCCGTCTCGGTGGTCGGCACGGACGCGCTCACCGTCTCCAGGCCGCTCCCGCCCAGCCGGTAGGACGACACGGCGCTGGCGTCGGGCGCGCCACCGAAGGCCTCGGACACGATGAGGTGGTCCTTGTTGTCGAAGCCGAACCCGAACGGCGTCGGACCGGCCGACGGCACGACCGTCGCGTCGCCGGCCACCCCGGCCTCGTCGACGGGGAACAGGTCGATGCGCTGCGTGGCCCGTTCGGCGACGACGATGGTGCCGCCGTCGGGGCTGAACGACACCTGGGCCGGCGCCGTGGCGGCGGAGCTCAGGCTGCGGGTGGAGCCGGCCAGCGGCTGGAGGTGCCCTGCGTCGACCGTGAAGCCGGTGATCGATCCGGAGCCGCCGGCGTTGAGCACGTACAGCAGCCCATGGCGCACGGTGAGACCGGCGGGCATCGAGCCACCGGTGCTCGCGGTGTCCACGCGGCTCAGGCCGTCCTGCCCGATCCGGAACGACGTGACGGTGCCAGAACCGGCGTTGACGGCGTAGAGGTACCGGCCGGCGTCGTCGACGGCCACGGCGCCCTGGGAACCGAGGCCGGCCCCGGTGCCGGTGCCGCCCGTGGGGTAGCTCCCGGCGGGAGTCAGGGAGCCACCGGCCCCGCGGTCGAACATGAGGACGGCGTTGGCGACACCTGGTTCCCGAGCACGTAGACGGCGCCCGGCGACGCCGGGACGTCGGCACCGGCGGGCGCCGGTCCACCGCCGGCGAGTGCGACCAGTGCGGCACCGGCCACTGTGGCGGCGCGACCGAACAGGGACATGGAGAGCCTCCGGGTGACGGGTGAGGGGCTGGTCCGCCGCTCACGTTGCGTACCTCATCCGTCTCCCGGCCGAGCTCCCCGTTACGGTGAGGCCGATCCGGGTCCGCTCGCGACGCCGGGCCCGCAGCGCGGGCCCGGCCGGATGTTTCCTACCGCCTTGACGTTCGAACTACCGGGTGACGGTGCGGCGGTGCGTCGCCGCGTTGTAGACGAGCAGCGCCACGACCGCACCGAGGATCGAGCCGAGCAGGCCGGACGGCTGGAGGGCGCCGTCGTTCACGTCACGCCCCATCAGCGCGTACCCGAGGAACCCGCCGACGAAGGACCCGACGATGCCGAGGACGATCGTCGCGCCGAACGACATGGGATCGCGCCCGGGGACGAGCAGGCGGGCGATGAAGCCGGCGACCGCGCCGAGAACGAGAAAGGTGAGGAGAAGACCGAGCATGAGCACCTCCGTGGTGACGACCGGGACGATTTGGTGTGGACCGGATATCCCCACCGGACCGGCGACCCACACGTTGCGGAACGATTCGGACATCCGCCCCCTGCCGCCGCGTCCGGACATGGGGCTGGCAGGCCGTAGTGTCGCGAGGTGCGCCCCTGGCGGATGGTGACCGTCCTCGTCGCAGCCCTCGGGCTCGTCGCGTCCGCCTGCGGCGCCAAGGGCGACCGTGGTGACGACGTGCAGGCGGGCACCTCGGTCCCCGCGCCACGCGCCCCCGAGACGGCGCCGGCGGCCGCGCCGGGAGTGCCGTATGCGCCGACTACGACCGCCCCCGGTGTGGAGGTTCCCAAGGCGTTGCGCTTCACCGCCACCGGCGTCGACGGGATGAAGATCGTCGGTGCCGACTACGCCGGCAAGGACGTGGCGCTGTGGTTCTGGGCACCCTGGTGAGGACCGTGCAATCGGGCGGCGCCCGGTGTCGCGCAGGTGGCGCGGCAGTACGAAGGGAAGGTGCAGCTCATCGGCGTGCCCGGCCGCGACAGCGTCGCCGCCATGCGCTCGTTCGTCGACGAGTACGGGCTCGGCTTCGTGCAGCACGCCGCCGACCCGGACGGCAAGCTGTGGGCCAAGCTCGGCGTGCGGTACCAACCCACGTGGATCTTCGTGGAAGGCACGACCGGCAAGGCCACGGTGGAGTTCGGCGACTTCGAGGGCGACCTGCTGCGTCAGCAGTTCGACGCCCTGCTCGCCACGTGAGTCCGGCGCCGTAACGCGGCCCGGCCCACGAGGACCGTACCTCCACAGGTTTGGTGACCGGCAGGGGCCGGACGCCGACATACTGGACGGGGTGGTGCCGGCCGACCGGGACCGCCGGAGAAGGAGGTGCCATGTTCGGCAGACACAAGGCGGAGATGGTGGATCCCGGCAGCGCCCTGGCCGGGCGAGCGCAGGCCATGCCGGTGCCCGAGCGCCACTACGTGAAGGGCACGCCGATCGCCCCGCCCTTCCCCGACGGGCTCGAGCAGGCGGTGTTCGCCATGGGCTGCTTCTGGGGCGCGGAGCGGAAGTTCTGGGAGCTGGACGGGGTGTACACCACCGCCGTCGGCTACGCCGGAGGCTTCACGCCCAACCCCACCTACGAGGAGACGTGCAGCGGCCGGACGGGCCACACCGAGGCGGTGCTCGTCGTGTTCGACCCCGCCCAGGTCGGCTACGAGGTGCTGCTCAAGACGTTCTGGGAGAACCACGACCCGACCCAGGGGATGCGCCAGGGCAACGACGTCGGCTCGCAGTACCGCTCGGCCATCTACACCACCACCCCCGCCCAGGCCGATGCGGCGGCCATGTCGCAGAAGGCCTACCAGGAGGGCCTCACGGCGCGCGGCTACGGCTCGATCACCACCGAGATCGAGCCGGCCGGGCCCTTCTTTTACGCCGAGAGCTACCACCAGCAGTACCTGGCCAAGAACCCCGGCGGCTACTGCGGCCTGGGCGGCACCGGCGTCAGCTGCCCGATAGGGCTCGGCGCGTAGCTTCCGAGGGCGGAGCTACGCGAGCGTGGCCAGCGCGGGACAGCAGGTCTCGACCATGAGACGGGTCACCACGTAGGGGTCGCAGTTGGCGTTGGGCCGCCGGTCCTCCAGGTAGCCCTTGCCCTCCTGGGCGACCTGCCACGGGATGCGCACCGAGGCTCCCCGGTTGGACACGCCGTAGCTGAACTCGTGGTACGGCGCCGTCTCGTGCTCCCCGGTGAGGCGGTGCTCGATGCCGTCGCCGTAGTTGGCCACGTGGTGGTCGGCGTTCTTGCCCAGCGCCTCTGCGGCGGCGATGACGGCGTCGTAGGACGACCGCATCTCCTTGGTGGAGAAGTTGGTGTGGGCGCCGGCGCCGTTCCAGTCGCCGCGGACCGGCTTCGGGTCGAGGGTGATCGAGACGCCGAAATCCTCCCCGACGCGGTGCAGGAGCCAACGGGCCAGCCACAGCTTGTCCGACACCTCCAGCGGTCCGAGGGGCCCGACCTGGAACTCCCACTGGCCGGGCATGACCTCGGCGTTGATGCCCGACAGCTCGATGCCCGCCCGCAGGCAGGCGTCGAGGTGCGCCTCCACGACCGGGCGGCCGTAGATGTCGTCGGACCCGACGCCGCAGTAATAGGGGCCCTGGGCGGCCGGGTAGCCGGTGTGCTCGGGGAAGCCGAGCGGGCGGCTCCCCTTGAACATCGTGTACTCCTGCTCGATACCGAACCACGGCTCGTGGTCGCCGTACTTCTCCACCGCGGCCACGAGGGCGGCCCTCGTGTTCGTGGCGTGCGGCGCCAGCTCGGTGGTGAGTACCTCGGACATCACCAGCACGGCATCGCCGCCCCGGATGGGATCGGGGACGGAGCACACGGGGCGCAGCACGCAGTCGGACGCCTCACCCGTGGCCTGGTTCGTGCTCGACCCGTCGAAACCCCAGATCGGCAGGTTCTTGACGTCCTCGACGACCTTGGTCTTCGACCGCAACAGCGGGGTGGGCTCGGTGCCGTCGATCCAGATGTACTCGGCCTTGATCATTCGTGCGGTGCTCCGTTTCGAGGTCGGTTCCGATGGCGGTCGGTTGACGTTGACAGAGGGCCGTTTCCGACCTCTTTCACCGACGTGAACGCTGTGTTGCCCGGCCCTGGGGGGCCGACCGTCTCGTCCGTTGTCGCCGGTTTCGGCGGAGGGAAGCCCGACGGCAAGGACCGCCGCCGGGGCTTCCCCGGCGCCCTACGTAAACACGTCCGGCGACGCATCCGCCAACCCGCCGCGGCCCCACCGCCTCGGCTGCGGTCGGTCCATCGGGCACATACCGGACGCCGGCCGCGGTGCGCCTCAATGCGGAGCCCGTTCCCGCCGATGTGGGGAGAGGACATGCAGGTCAAGGAGGGTGCATGCCTTCGACGATCGGGTGGCTCGCCGTGGCCATCGCAACCGGAAGCCTCGCTGGACGCATGATCGGCCACTGGCCGGTCGTCTCCGGCTGGCTCCGCCGCTGTCTGGAGGATCCCGTCGTGGGCGCCGGGGACGCCGGCCGTGCCACACCGTCGGACGAGCGACTGAGGAGGAGGTCGTAGTGCCCATCGATCTGGTTCTGGTGGTGAGCGGGGTGGCCCTGTTGTCGTCGGCGGCGGGCGTCGTCGTCGGTGCCCGTTCCGAGCGGCGGCGCCTCGTGCGCGGCCTGCCGGACCAGGCCCAGGCCTGGCTCGACCAGCACAGCTCCACCTGACCCTGGCCGCCGCGAACAGCGCCTGCTCGCCGGGAAGAGCGGCGACGTAGATTCCCGCCATGGAGCACGGCGACGGCGATGTCGCGGCTGCGCCGCTCCTCACCGCCCGCCTGGCCATACCCGTGGCCGTCTTCCTGTCGTCCCGACTGGTCACCATGGCGGTGGCCCACGTGGCCCGGCTGCTGAAGCCGCAGGAGATCATCGCCGTGCTGTGGCGGTGGGATGGCCAGCACTACCTGGAGATCGCCCGGTCCGGGTACCCGCCGTCGCTGGAGGCCGGGCCGGACCGGGGGTCGCAGAGCGTCCACGCCTTCTTCCCCGGCTTCCCCCTGATGCTGCGCGCCGTGGCCCGGGTCACGGGGCTGGCCCTGGAGACGTCGGGCGTCGTGACCACCGTCGCCCTGGCGACGGTGGCGTCCGCCCTCATCTGGCTGCTGGCGCGCGACCTGGCCGGCGAGGAGGTGGCCACCCGCGCCGTCCTGCTGTTCTCGTTCTTCCCCGGGTCGTTCGTGCTCGGCCTGATCTACTCCGAAGGCGCCTTCCTGGCCTTCGCCGCCGGGTGCCTGCTGGCGCTCCAGCGCCGCCGGTGGGTGGCAGCCGGCCTCGCCGCCGCCGCCGCCGGCGCGACCCGCCCCACCGGCCTCGTCCTGGGCCTGTGCTGCGCGTGGGCCGCAGGCGAGGCGGTCCGTCGAAGGAGGCAGTGGTGGGCCCTGGCCGCACCGGCGCTGGCACCCCTCGGCTTCGTCGCCTGGTCGGTGTTCCTGGCCGTCCACACCGGCAGCCCGACCACGTGGCTGCGGAGCCAGCAGCGGGGATGGGGCCAGGGCTTCGACTTCGGCGCCCACACGGCCCGCTCCATCGGGAGCTTCTTCGCCCACCCGATCGTGGACTTCAACCGCACCGTGTGCGTTCTGACCATCCTCGTCGTCGCCGCCGGGCTCGGGCTGCTGTCGAGGACGCGGCCGCCGGCCGCCGCCTGGATCTACACCGCCGGGATCCTCGCTCCGGCCCTCCTGTCGGCGGTCCTGACGTCGACGCCGCGCTTCGCGCTCACCGCCTTCCCACTCCATATCGCCGCCGCCCGCAGCCTCACGGGCACCGCCTTCGCGGTGACGCTGGCGCTGTCCGCAGCGGCGATGGCTCTGCTCATGCTGGTGGCCGAGACGTCGCTGCTCGTCACGCCGTGAGCCGGGCCAGCACGTCCTGGTAGCGGTCGAGCACCGTGTCCCACCCGAAGTGCGCCTCCACGTACCGCCGGCCGGCTCGCCCCAGGGCGGCGGCCAGCGCGGGGTCCGCCGTCACCAGGTCGAGGGCGGCCTCGAACTCGGCATAGCCCCGGTAGGGCACCGCTCCCCCGCTGCGCCTGGCGTGGCCCTCCAGGACGGCGCAGCGTCCCTGCACGAGCGCGGCGCGTCCCTGGGCCCAGGCCTCGGCCAGGACCATGGAGAAGCTCTCGAAGTACGACGGCTGCACGAGGGCCAGGGCGCCGTCGACCGCGGCCTGCTTCACCTCGTCGGCCACGAACCCGGTGACCACCACGTCGGGGTGGGGCGGGGGCGGGTCCACCGGCTCCCCCACCACCACCAGGCGGAGCGGACCGGGGTGGCGCTCCTTGTACTCGGCGAAGAACGAGAACAGCTCGGTGGAACCCTTGGCCGGGTCGACCCGGCCGACCACGACCACGTACGGGCCGTCGCCGAGGCCGTAGCGGCGGCGGAACGAAGCGCCGTCCCCAGCCACGTCGAGGTCGAATCCGATGCCGACGACAGCCGATGCCGGCCGGCTCACCCGGAAGCGGCGCTCGACCAGGTCGCGTTCCTCCTCGGTCGAGAAGGCGAAGGCGTCGGGCAACCGGAACACGGCGTCGAAGAGGGGCAGGCCCAGGGTGGGCTCGTCGTGGGCGGTCGGATGGAGCAGCACGGGCACCCGGCCGGCGACCCGGGGCAGGCCGGTGAAGGCGGTGGCGTAGAGGTAGGTGAAGAAGATGACGGCGTCGAAGCGGCCGGCGTGGTCGTCGAGCCACGGTGCCAGTCCGGGGACGTCGGGGCCCTGGGCCCGCATCCACTCCTGCTGCACGTGCAGGGCCACCGGCTTCTCCCCGAGGGTGACGCGACCGTTGAGCGGCCCGAACAGGCGCAGGTCGCGAGGGCTCGCCGTCGGCAGGCGATGCACCCGGAGGCCGTCGAGGTCCGTCGTCCCGGGCGCGTACTCGTTGGCCCATGTGACGTAGTCGCGCGCGCACGTGGTCACGACCTCCACGCGGTGACCTCCGGCGGCCAGGCGGGTGGCGAACTGCCGGCAGTGGAGCTCGGCGCCGCCGGCCACCTCACGGCCGTACCGCTGGGTCACGTAGAGCAGGCGCATGGCGTCGATCAACCCAGGGCGACGAGGTGGCCGAGGAAGGTCTCGGTGGCGCGTGCCAGGCCCACGTGGTCCAGACGCCGCCGGCCCGCCTCGACCAGGCGGCCGCGCAGCCGGTCGTCGTGCAGGACGGCGTGCATCGCCTCCGCCAGCAGGGCCGGTCCGCCGTCGAGCGGCAGGAGGACGGCGGCGTCCCCCGCCGTCTCGGGGAGGGCCCCGGCGGCGCGGGCCGCCACCGGGACGTCGAAGGCCATCGCCTCGAGCACGGGGACGCAGAAGCCCTCGTGCTCGCTCGCCGTCACGAAGGCGTCGGCCCGGCGGTAGAACGCGGCCAGCGCCTCCCGGCTCACCGCTCCCGCCACCCACGCGCCGGGAAGGCTCAGCTCGTGGACGAGGTGCTGGACGGCATTGGCGAATGCGGACACACGGGCCGGGCCGACCAGGATCAACCGGGCGTCGGGGTCGAGGTAGGTGACGAGGACGTGGAAGGCCTGCACGAGCAGGTCGGCCCGCTTGTGGGGCAGCAGCTGGCCGACGTGGAGGAGCACCGGTCCCTCGACCTCGGTGGCCAGGTGGTGGGCCGTCGCCGGGTCGGGCTCGACGCGTGTCAGCTCGGCCGGATCCGCCACCAGCGGGCTGACCCGTACGTCGTCGTAGCCCATCGCCGCCAGGTCGGCGGCGTTGTAGGCCGAGTCGCACAGGGCCAGCACGACCTGCGGCTGCAGCGCCGCCACCTCCCGCCGCCCGTCGTCGAGCAATGCGGCGAAGGCGGGGTCGTACGGGCGGAACGGCGCCGCCGGCGAGATGTTGTGGTAGCGGAGCACCAGCCGCTCCGGTCGGGCGGCCAGGAAGGAGGCGACCGACGCCTCGCCGATGGAGCCGTGCACGACGAGCACGTCGTCGGTCGCTCCCGGCCTGCCCGCAGGCGCCTGCCGGTCGTACTCGTCGAGGGCGAGGACGTCACCGGCCAACGACGGGTCGTAGTAGCGGGCGAAGATCTCGGACGGCCCGAGCGTGCGCAGCGCGGCCCGCAGGGCCATGGCCTCGTTGGTGACGGCATCGCCCGGCGAGGCCGACACGAGCACCTGCGAGAAGCGGCGTCCCGTCACGGAGCGGGCGTGGAGGACGCCTCCAGCTGTTCGACGCGGGCGGCCAAGGCTGCGAAGGCCGCCTCGGCACCGACCGCCCGCCGCTCGGCCTCGGCCAGCCGCTCGAGCACGGCGTCGAGCTGCTCCACCAGGTCGGCGTGCACGTGGAGAGGGTCCTCCAGGGAGGCCAGCACGCCCTCCAGCACGTCGCGCATGGCGTCGGCGTAGCGCTGCACCTGGTCGAGGACACCCTGGGTCTGGCGGGCCACCACCTTGGCGACGGCCCGGTGCAGCGCCTGGCCGCCCGGGCGCTGCGAGTGGGCGTGGATCGAGCCGGCGTCGAAGCGGGCCTGCTCGTCGAGGGCGGCGACCCGGGCCCGCAGCCCGGTGAAGTCCGGCGTGGCCCGGTGGGCGACGATGCGCCGGAAGTGCTCCTCGAGCGCATCCTCGAGCCCGGGGGGGTAGGCACCCGACCGCCGGCGCTGCTCGACTCTCGCCTGGAGCTCGGCGACCACGTCGTCGAGGTCGGGCGCCGCTCCCGGCTCGTCCGCCACGCCGGCGATGCTACCGACGGGCGCCCGTGCGCGAGCGGGCTGGCGGGGGCCGGGGCGGGCCGTCCCGGCGCTAGCCTGCCGGCGAGCCGATGACGACGCTGCTCGATGCGCCCGTACGGCGACCCTCCGGTGCTCCGCCAGCCCCCGGGCGCAACGTCGACCGGATGGTCCCGGCCGGGCTGTTCGCCGCCGCAGTGGCCGTCTACGCCGCTGCGTCGGCCCGCTGGCCGACCGAGTGGGACTCGGTGAACCTGGTGCTGGGGGTGGACCGCTTCGACGTCAGGGAGGCCAGCCCCCACGCGCCCGGGTATTGGTTGTACGTCGCCGCCGGCCGCCTGGTCCGGGCGGTGACGCCCCTGAGCACGTCCGACAGCCTGCTGGCCGCGTCGGCCGTGGCGGCGGCGGCGACGGTCGCGCTGGCGTACATGGTCGGGCGGGCCCTGGGCGGGCGATGGCTGGGCGCAGCGGCGGCGGCCGTCATGCTGACGTCGCCGTTCCTCGCCTTCTACGGGGCGTCCGTCGCCACCTACCCGTTCGACGCCCTGGCCAGCCTCGTGCTCGTCCTGCTGGCCTGGCGGGCCGCGCCGGGCTCGTGGCACGGTCCCGCCGCCGCCGCCGCGCTGGGGCTGTCCGGTGGGACCCGGCAGTCCTCGGTGCTCCTCCTCGCCCCCGTGGCGGCCGTGGCAGTGGCGCGCAGCGTGCGCCGGGCGCCCCGGCCGCTGCGCCGGGCAGGGGGCTGCGCAGTTGCAGGGATGGCCGGGCTCGCCGTCTGGCTGGTGCCGATGGGCCTGGCCCAGCCGGGTGGGCTGGCCGTCGTGTGGGACGAGGGTGCCCGCATCTGGCACCAGGCGGTCAGCGTGAGCTCCCCCTTCTACGGCGCGCCCGCCGACGGGGTGCGATACAACATCGGGCAGGCGACCGGCTACACCCTTGCCGCCGTGGCGCTCCTGCTCCCCGCCACCGCCGGCGCCGTCGTATTGGCCTGGCGGGCCCGCCTCCACGCACGGGCGCACCACAACGATGCGGACGCGCGCCCTCGCAGCCGCGACCGGCTGACCCCTCCGGTGCTGCTCCTGATCACCGCCGCGCCGCCGTTCGCCTTCGTGACCCTGCTCCACTTCGGCAAGGCCGGCTACGTGCTGTCGTACCTCCCGGCCCTCGTCCTGCTCCTCCTGTGGCCGGCCGCCGGCCTGAGCCGGCGGCCGCGCCTACTCGTCACCGTTCTGGTCGTCGCCGGCTGTGCCGTCGCCGCCCTGCGCTTCGCCGGTGCCCCCGGCATCGTCCCCCAGGCGCTCGTCGACAACGGGCCGTGGTTCGTCGCCAGCCGCTTCGGCGCTCCCTACCGGCTCACGGCGCCGGCCCTGCGCGACACCGACCGGGACGTCGACCGCTACCTCGCCCTCGGACGGTCGTTCGATCCCGGCACCGACGAGCTCGTCTACGTGTACCTCGACGGTGGCCACCGCTTCCGCCACGCCATGCTGACGATGCCGGCCTTCCGCATGCACTATCTCCAGCTCGGCTTCGACGAGTGGTCCGCCCATGCATTCCGGTGGCACCACGAGCGGGACCACGTGCTCGAGCTGCGGCCGGGCGCCGACGCCGTGTTCGTGGTCGACGAGCCCCGCGAGGACATCTCGGCGCTGGTCGCCTCGGGCGTCGCCCGGGTGGTCCAGCTCGACACCGGTCCCCTGGTCTACGTGGTGCCGCCGGGGGTCACGGTGTTCGGCGTCGACGTGGTGGCCACGGGGCCGACCTCCCCGGCCCGCCGCTAGCCTCCACCCATGGCCCCGAGAGCGGTGTGGCCGGTCGCCTCGGCGGTGCGCGGCGGGCTCCGGTCGGTGGCCCGAACCCGGCCCGGGATCCGCCGCCTGATGGCCATCGCCGCCCGAGAGCTGGCCCGGGCGCTCGACGACGACGTGTACGGCGCCCAGTACTTCGGGTCCGGCCGCGATCCCCTGGACCGCATGGGCCTGTCCGGCTATGAGCGCTACGACCGCGACACGAGCAACGCCAACGTGGCCGCCTACCTCGTGTGGCGGTGGTTCGACGTCGCCCTCACTCTCGACGTCGGCTGCGCGACCGGCTTCGTCGTGGAGGCGCTGCGCGAGCTCGACGTCGACGCGGCGGGCGTCGACGTGAGCCAGTACGCGGTCGAGCATCCCGCCCAGGGGGCGCGAGGCCACATCGGCTACGGCGACCTGTCCCGGCGCCTCCCGTTCACCGACGGGCACTTCGACCTCGTCACCGTGCTGGAGACGCTCGAGCACCTGCCGCCGGGTGTCGTGCCCTCGGCTCTGGCCGAACTGCGCAGGATCACGCGCGGCTACGTCATCGCCACCATCCCGTCGTTCGGTCCCAACGAGAACGGGCCGGGCGGCTGGTTCACCGTCAAGGTGCGCAACGAGCGGGTCCCCCACTACGAGGCCCTCGGCCCCGGCTACGAGGGGCCGATCCCGTTCGAGGACCTGTATTGCGACGCTCGGGGCGAGCCGATCGAGGGCCACCTCACCATCGCCTCGTTCGGGTGGTGGACGAAGCGGTTCGCCGAGGCCGGGTTCATCCGATGCGACGCGGTGGAGCGGGCCATGCACCCGCACCTGGCCCGCTTCGGCCTCACCAAGTACTGGAACCTCTACGTGTTCCGGGTGACGGGGGCGCCGGAGCCGGGCCCGGACCTGCGCACGCCGGCCGAGATCGCCCACTGGGAGGCGAACCTAGGCCTGGCCGAGCGCATGGCGTCGGCCGATGACGTGGCCGCGGTCGAGGCCACGCTGGGCCCCGAGGCGGCTGCGCTGGCGGCGGGGGCCGGCGCCGGGACCGGCCGCCGCTGAGCCGCCACTGAGTCGGCCGCCACTGAGTCGGCCACCACTGAGTCGGCCACCACCGAGCCGGCGGACCTCCGCGGCGGCGGGGCCGGCTCTCGCCGGCCGGCGCTACGCCTCCTCGCCCGGGGACCGGATGTCGAGTCCCACCTTCCGTCCGGTGATGTAGGCGTGCTTGTTGTAGACGTCGGAGAAGCCGGTGGCGATGCCGCCCGGCGTGTAATACCACTGGTCGAACACCTTTTTGCGGAACACGAAGTACCACTTCGTGTAGTAGAGCATCGCCACCGGCAGGTCCTCGGCGACGATCTCTTGGACCTGGCCCACCAGCTTCTTGCGCTCCTCCACGTCGAAGATGGAGATCTGGGCGTCCAGCAGGCGGTCGACCTCCGGGTTGACGTAGCCGTTGGCCCGGTGGAAGGGGTTCGGCGGCGTCGAGTGGTAGACGCCGCGCAGCATCTCGGGGTCCCCCAGGGGACCGATGCCCGACGGGCCGGGGTAGTTCGTCACCAGCAGGTCGTACTTGGCCTGGAGCTTGAAACCGAACAGCCGCACCAGGTCGATCACCTGGAGATCGATGTCGACGCCGACGTCCTTGAGGCTGGCGGCGAGCAGTTCGGCCAGGGCCGTGGGCACCTGCTCGGCCATGTGCAGCGTGTAGTGCAGGGGGCTTCCGTCGGGGTTCGTGCGGCTCTTGCCGGGGGCCGACCGGCGGTAGCCCGCCTCGTCGAGGAGCCGCTCGGCCTCGCCCCGGTCGAACGGATAGTCGCGCAGGCCGTCGCGGAAGTAGGGATGTCCAGGCGGCAGCCAGCCCTGGCTCCCCACCTGGCCGTTGCCGGTGAGCAGCCGGTTCACCATGTCGTTGCGGTCGATGGCGTGGAGGCAGGCCCGGCGGAATCGCAGGTCAGCCAGCGCCCCGCCCTTGGTGATGTTGAAGAACAGTGGGAAGGCGAAGCCTGCGTCGCGCTCGATCATGCCGTACTGCGGGTCGTCCCGGAACTTGTCGATCACGTCGTTCCTCACGCCCTCCGCCGCGCTGTTGGCGCCGTCGAGGATGCCCACCCCGAGCGCGGTCAGGGGGTCGTCGTTGGCGGCGGGGAGCATCTCGATGCGCTTGACGTAGGGCCGGCCGAGGAAGAAGGTGTCCTTCGCCTCGTAGGCCTCCGTGTCCTGGATGGCGTCACGCGACCGCAGCGAGTACGCACCGGTGCTGATGAGCACCCGCTTGTCGAAGGTGCCCATCGGGTCGGTGATCTTCGAGAAGATGTGCTCCGGGACCACCGGCATCGTCCCCAGGACGAACTGCACGAAGGTGGCATCGGGCTTGTCCAGACGGAACTCGACGGTGCGGTCGCCGAGCGGCCGGACCTCGATCCCCTTCCGGGGCACGCCGACGAGGAGCGGCGTGAAGATCTGCGACGTGTAGTACTCGTACGTGAACGCCACGTCGTGGGCCGTCATCGGCCGGCCGTCGTCCCATTTCACGTCCCGCAGCTCGAGCGTGTGCACCAAGCCGTCCTCCGACGCCGTGTGCGACGACGCCAGCCAGGGCAGCTGCTTGCCCGTCGAGTCGGGCCACAGCAGCGTGTCGAAGATGAGGCTCATCCGCCAGTAGCCGGGAGGAGCGGTGTAGGTGAACGGCGCCGGGTATCCGAGCGACGTCCACGACGAGACCCGCACGGTGGGCCGGCCGCCACTGGCCCGAGGTCGCTCCGAGTCGGAGCAGGCCCCTCCGAGGAGGACCGCTCCCGCCAGGCCCGTCATCCCTTGCAGGAACCGTCGTCGGTTCATCTCGATCATGGTCATCCCTCTCGTCGGTTGCCCCCGAGCCGGGTCAACTGGCCCGGCTCCATCGGGGGTTGAACTGCGGTTCGAGCGCCACGCCGATCAGCGTGAGGCTCAAGATCGCGATCGTCAGTGCCAGACCGGCCGGCAGCAGCCACCACATCCACAGCTGGCCGATGCCGATCTGCGGACTGTTGATGGCCCGGTTCAGCTCGGCGCCCCAGCTCACGGCGGCGGGATCACCGAGGCCGAGGAACCCGAGCGCCGCTTCGATCACCACGGCCAGTCCGGCCACGTACACGAGGTTGGCTCCGATGATCGGGCCGAGGGCGGGCGCGATGTGGCGGCGCATCACGTAGATCGGGCCGCCGCCGAAGCCCCGCGCGCAGTCGACGAAGCCCCGCGTGCGCAACGTGAGCGTCTGGCTGCGCACGATCCGGGCCGTCTGCGGCCAGCTGAAGGCCCCGATCATGAGGATGGACAAGGTGAGGCTCGGCCCCGCCAGTGCCGTGATGAAGATCAGCAGCGGCACCACCGGCAGGGCCATGAAGACGTCGACGACGCGCATCGCCACCGTGTCGACCAGGCCCCCTCGCAGGCCGGCGGTGAGCCCGACGGCCAGGCCGATGGCGAGGACGATGGCGGTGGCGAACACGGCCACCGCGAGCGTGGTGCGGCTGCCCCAGATCAGGCGGGAGAGGATGTCGGAGCCGGCGTCGTTGGTCCCGAGGAGGTGGTTGGACGACGGCGGGGCGAACGATTCCCCGGTGATGCCACGCGGGTCGTACGGCGCCAGCCATGGTGCCAGCGCGGCGACCAGCACCAGCACGGCCGACATCGACCCGCCGATCACGAGCAGGGGGGACCGGCGCAGCGCCGCTCTCATCGCCGTCACCTCGCCGTCCTCGGATCGAGCCGGCGGTACAGGAGGTCCACGGCCAGGTTCGTGAGCACCACTGTGATCGTCAGCACGAGGAAGGCGCCCTGCATGGCCGGGTAGTCGCGTGTGCCGATGGCTTCGAACATGTACCCGCCCACACCGGGATAGGAGAAGATCCGCTCGACGAACACGACGTTGGTGATGCTCATGCTGAAGCTCAGGCCCACGACGGTGACCACCGGCAGCAGGGCGTTGCGCCCGGCGTAGCGATACTTGAGGCGCCGCTCCCGGAGACCCTTGGCCCGGCCGCCGAGTAGGTAGTCGGACCCCAGCTCGCCCACCATGGACGAACGCATCACGAGGTACTCGTAGGTGGCCGAGTCCAGACCCATCAGCAGGGCGGGAAGGGTGAGGTGGCGGGCCACGTCGAGCACGTGCTGGATGCCGCTGTACTCGTTGAACGGCGACGCGCCACCGCCCAGCGGGAAGACGCCAAGCTTGGCCGAGAAGATGACGAAGGCCACGGCACCGAGGAGGAAGATGGGCAGGTTCTGGAGCGCGAGGAAGAAGCTGAGCAGGCCGCGGTCCACCCGCTTTCCGCGTTTCCACCCGGAATGCACGCCTGGCGGGATCCCGATGGCGATCGACAGGAGCATGGCGGTGGTGATGAGCAGGAGCGACCAGCCGACACGCCCGCCCAGCTCCTCGCCCACGCCCACGTTCGAGACGATGGACACGCCGAGGTCGCCGTGCGCCAGCCGGGTCAGGTAGTGCACGTACTGCTGGGGCAACGACTCGTCCAGGTCGTAGTACTCGGCGAGCTGGCCGCGCGTCTCGTCGTTGGTGACGTAGTTGGGTGACCCGAAGGCGAGGAGAGCGTCGATCGGGTCACCCGGCATCAGCCGCGGCAACGCGAAGTTGAAGCTGATCAGGACGAAGATCGTGACGAGATAGGAGACGACCGGGAAGCGCTGCCTGCGCCGGCGGGTGGCGTCGAAGCGGGCGTCGAGCGAGCCGACCCCCAGCACCGGCGGGATGGCCGCCAGCGGCCCGGCGCCGTCGGGGCCGGCGGGCGCACCGGCGGGAGACGCCTCCGGCACCCCGGTCCCGACGGCCGAGCTCATCTCATCCGTTCTGTCTGCCGCCGCCGCCCGCCTCTACTTCTCGGCATTCGGCGGTGGCTCGCCCCCCGCCATTCGCCGGCGCCTCGTCCAGGGAACGACGACGGCGACCGTGGCGACGAGACCGACGCCGACGAGCAGCAGTGGCAACGCGCTGCTCCCCGACTTCTTGTCCGAGATGTTCGACGCCTTCAAGGATGCCGATGGCGACGAGGACGAGGTGGTCGTCGTCGGCTCCTCGGCCGTCGTGACCGGGACCGACGTGTCGGTGGCGACGGTGACGGGAGCGGTGGTCGGCGCCGGTGCCGCAGTCGTCGTCGTCGCCTTGCCGGCCTTCGCCGTGGTGGGCGTCGTGGTGGCGGGCGCAGCCGAGGTGGGCGTCGTCGTGGCGGGAGCGGCGTCCACGTGCGTGACCCCGCAGCGGACCTGGCCGACGATCTGCTCGCCGACGGCGATCTCGCCGAGAAGGAACATGTGGATGGCGTTCACCGTCAGCGACCCGTCGGCCCCCTTGATCTGCTCGTTGTAGACGATCCTCCAATGGTCGCCCACGTTGGTGATCTCACCCGTGCGGGTGTAGTTCACGGGCGGGTTGTCGGGGATGGGTTCGGTGTCCTTGGGTTCGCCGGACTCGTCCGTGGATGTGGCGAGAATGGCGTTGACGAACCGGACCGAGCCGGTGACGCCCGACTCGTTCGCGGTGCACGAGCTGTGCAGCTCGTCGCCCTCGTTCGGCACGGTGGGGCCGAAGCCGCCGGGCGACGCCGGGTTGGCCGGCGTGCGCAGCACGATGTCGACCGTGCTGGTGACCGAGCCACCCGGGCCCGTCGTGCCCTTCGTGCTGACCGTGATGGGCCCCGAGGGCGGGGCGGTGTCCTGGTCGATCGGCCACTTCCCGCCGAAGATGGTCGCCGGGCCGTACACGGCCGAGGCGGAGGGCACCTTGCCGATCAGCGCCGGATCGGCACCCGTGGGGGGCAGGCTGACCGTGGGGTTCGGGCCCCGCACGCTCGACGGGCCGCCGAAGAGGCTCACGTTCGTCCAGTGACCGTAGGCACCGCCGATGACCTGGCCCACGTCGGCGCTCGCCGGCGCCGCCGCGAACGTGAAGGTGGCGGCGCCCAGCGCCACCATGGTGGCAACCAGTCCGACCTGGCGAACCATCCGGGTGTTCCGCCGCTCTCGAGAAAGCATGGTGTCCTCTCTACCGCATCGCCGTTCCGTGTCGAGCAATTCGCAGTGCTTGCACTCTGCTGCTACCGGGCACGAGCCGACCGCAGGGGGGCCAACGAACGTGGCCCCCCGCACGGCCTGCT
Organism: Acidimicrobiales bacterium; assembly: GCA_036262515.1. Classification (GTDB taxonomy): domain Bacteria; phylum Actinomycetota; class Acidimicrobiia; order Acidimicrobiales; genus JAHFUS01. The sequence goes on from DATAIT010000060.1 coordinate 29,890, forward strand.
CAGTCGTTGTTCACGATGGTGCCGACGCCCTTCTTGTCGGAGATGGAGGCGCCCGACGGGGACGACAGCTTGAGGGTGAACGTCTCGTCGGACTCGACCGTGAGGTCGCCGGTCACCGTGACCGTGACCGTCTTGGTGGTCTGTCCGGCGGTGAAGGTGAGCGTCGTCAGCGGCTTGGCCGTGTAGTCGCTGGCCGCCACTGCGGACCCGTCGACGGTGAGGTAGTTGACCGTGGTCGTCCCGGACGTGTTGCCGGAACGGGTGACCGTGAAGATGGCCGGGACGTTCACGCCCGTGTTGCCCTCCATGACCGACACGTCGTTGACGCTCAGGAAGGTGCTCGGTCCCGGCGTGACGGTGCCCTCGTTGTCGACGATCGTCCCCGTTCCCGACAGGTCGGAGATGATGGCGCCGACCGGCGACGACAGGTTCACCTTGAACGTCTCGTTGGGCTCGTCGACCAGGTCCCCCTTGATGGGGACGGTCAACGTCTTCGTCGTCTCGTAGGCGGCGAAGCTGACCGTCGTGATGGCGACGGTCGTGAAGTCGCTCGTCGACGCCGTGCCCGTGGCGGTGGCCCATTTCACCGACGAGGTGCCGGTGAGGTTCCCGGAGCGGGTGAGTGTGAAGTTGGCGTTCGACGTCCCCGAGTCACCCTCGGTGACCGACAGGTCGTTGACCGAGAGGTAGGTGGGTCCGGCCACGCCCTTGCAGTGCTTCGTGTGGCCCGCCACGTCCGTGGCGTCGAACGACCACGACATCGGTTGCGACTCGTCGACGCGCGTCGCCGTCATGGCCAGCGGCCCGGTCTGGCCCGGCGTGAACTTCAGGTACGCGTACGCGGAGCTCGGGTCTCCGATCTGCACCGTGGCGTTCACGGCCTGGATGTTGGTGATCGACTGGAGACCACCTGCGTCGAACACGCCGACAAGCTCCTTGCGGGGCACCTGGGGCGTGGGGTCGTCCGGGGCCACGGGTTCGGCCACCGGGATGCCGCAGGTGGGGTTCACCGTGTCGTTCGGCGCGATGGCCGACGGCGTGGTGCCGCAGGTGACCTGGCCGCCGACGCTCTCACCCACGGCCGTCGGGCCGAACAGGTACATGTGGAAGGCGTTGACGGTGAGCGAGCCGTCGGCGTTCACGATCTGCTGGTTGAACACGACGGTGAACACATCTCCCACGTTGGTGATGACGCCCGAGCGGGTGTAGTTGACCGCCGGGCTGGCAGGGATGGGCTCGGTGAGGAGCGGCGAACCGTCGGGCGTTGTGGTCTTGGTGAGGATCCCGTTCACGATCGACACGGTGCCGGTCACGCTCGTCGCCGTCGCCTTGCACGAGGCATGCAGCTCGTCACCCTCGACCGGCCCCGGTCCGAACCCACCCGGGGAATCGGGATCGGCGGGCGAGCGCAGCTTGATGTTCACGGCGCTGGTGACCACGCCGCCCGAAGGCGTCCCCTTGGTGCTCACGTCGATCGGGCCCGACGGCGGAGCGGTCGACACGGTCTCGGGCCACTTGCCGGCGAAGATGGAGGCGGGGCCGTAGTCGGCCCGCGCCCCGTCGGCGTCGAGCGCCGTCAGCGCCGTCGCCGAACCGTTGGGGGTGGGCAGCGTCACCTGGGGGCTGTAGCCGATGTCGCTCGTGGGAAGGCCCGACCCGCAGCCCTTGAGCATCTGGGGCCCACCGAAGAGCCCGACGTTGACGTAGAAGCCGCACGCATCTCCCCGCACGGCACTGATGGCGGCTGCCGCCGGGCGCTGGGTCAGCGCGATCAACGTCGCCGCCAGCATCGCCGAGGAAACGAGGGCGGCCAGAACGGGGTGTCGGCGAGCTCGCGGGCGTGACTTCATGTCTGTCTCTCCTGGGTCGGCGGAAACGGCACTGCAAAACCCCACATCTCGGACACTTCGTCCCCGAAGCGGGGACATCTCTGAGGCTAAAGGGGCGGCGGGCCGAAAACATCAGCCACCATGGCCTATTGCGCGGGATTGCTTGGTGCTGTATATGCGCAGCGCCACCATTCCGAGGGGTATGCCGGTCTGGGCACGAGCAGGATCCGACCCGACCGGCCCCGCCGCCGGATCTCCCCGAAGTGGACGACTGGCACCCTCGCCGACCTGCCCCAGCCCCCCACCCGTTCCCCCATCACGTCACCCTGCCGCCGACCTCGAACCGGTGGTTCCCCCGCCGTCGGCTGAGGTCAGGAGCCGGCCCCGTCATCGTCTGCGTCGACGTCTTCCTCTGCGTCTGCCTCGGCGGCGATGCGGGCGAGCTCCCGCCGGGAGTTGACGCCCAGCTTGGCGTAGACGTGCCCGAGGTGATGCTGCACGGTGCGGCGGGAGATGAACAGGCGCTCGCCGACCTCGGGGTTCGTGAGACCCGTGACGACGAGGGCCACGACCTCCCGCTCGGCCGGGGTGAGGCTGTCGAGACCGGTGGTGGCTCGGCGACGCCCACCTCTGCCCTTGCGGGCGTAGGACAGCGCCTCGGGGATCGACAGGCTCCACCCCTGCTCCCAGGCCAGCTCCCACACGTCGTCGCCCAAGCGGCGGCGGGCGTGCGCCACGTCGTCGTCGTGCGTGTGCTGGTAGGGCTTGGGCCGGGCGAAGCCGTGCCGGTCGCGGAGCCTGGTGGCGGCGCCGAACAGCCGGGCGCTCTTCTCGAAGGACTCCCCGTGCGCCATCAACCCCGCCAGTGCCTCCAGCGACCGGGTGACGGCGGCCAGGTCTGCGATCTGCTCCTCCAGCTCGAGGGCCTGATGGCGCAGCTGGAGCGCGGCCTCGAAGTCGCCCTCCATGCGGGCGACGCCGGACTGGCCGGCGTAGACGCGCGCCATGCCCTGATCGTCACCGCTGCTGCGGGCGCTGTCATACGCGTCGTCGTAGAGCTGGGCCGCGAAATCGCCGTCGCCGGCGGCGGCGGCGGCGTCGGCCAGCCCGAGCGTGCAGCGGACCTGGTGGTACGGGAAGGGTGCGCCGACCGCGGCCCGCCCAGCCGCCCGCGCGTACAGCTCGTGGGCCCGGTCGAGATCTCCGTCGGCGAACTCCACGCCGGCCAGGAAGAGCTCGCAGCGGCCGATGGACAGCGGGAGCCCGGCGTCGCGCGCCAGCTCCAGCGCGTCGCCGAGCAGGGCCCGAGCGAGGCGGCTCTCGCCTCTCGCCCGGGCCAGGTCGCCCAGAAGGCTCAACGCCGCGCTGCGCCCGTCACCGTCGCCCAGGCGTACCGAGCGGTCGAGCACCTCCCGCAGCAGCGGCTCGACGGCGTCGTAGTCGCCGGTGAGGAAGGCGGCCCGGGCCAGACCGAAGTACGCATCGTCCACCGCGTCGGCGTTGATCCCGCCGGCGCGGAGACCGAGGACCTCGGCGTAGCAGGCGCGCGCCCCGGCCGCGTCGGCACGGAAGAACCGGGCCTGCCCCAGGTTGCACAGCGCGTGGGCGAGGCGCTTGGGGTCGTCGTCGTCCCGCATCCGGGCGACCTGCTGCTCCATCATCGGAATCGAGTGCAGCGGGTTCCTGCACATCTCGAGCACGTCGTGGCACATGCACTCGCCGACTTCCTCGGTCTCGCCGCTCTGGCGGGCGAGCACGACGCTGCGGTCGACGAGCGTCAGGCCGGTGGTGTGATCGCCCAGCGAGTGCACGAACCGGCCGGCGTTCCGCAGCGCTTCGGCCCGCACCGAGGCCGGCAGCTCGTCGCCGGCCGACTGGGCGCCCTGCAACCAGGCGATGCCCTCCCGCAGGTGCCCGCGTGCCTCCCAGAACCAGGTGAGCGAGTTGGCCAACCGGAGCATCGTCTCCGCATCGCCGGATCGGCGGGCCCAGGTGAGGGCGGCGGTGAAGTTCTCGCGGTCCACGTCGAGCTGCTCCAGCGCCGCCTGCTGGGTCGGGCCGGCCCGACCCTGCTCGAGCTCGGCCGCCCACTCCAGGCACCACTCCACGTGGCGGGCCAGGATGCTGGCCGATTCGCCGGCCTCGTCGAGCTTGGCGCGAGCGAACGAACGCACCGTCTCCAGCATGCGGAACCGCCGGCCGGTGCTCACCTTCTCCATGGCGACCAGCGACTTCGTCACGAGCGCCCCGAGCAGGTCGAGGATCTGCTCGGCAGCAAGACCGTCGCCGCTGCACACGGCCTCGGCCGCCGCCAGCGACAACCCACCGGCAAACACCGATGTCCGCCGCAGCATCATGGCCTCGGCGTCGCTCAGAAGGTCGTGGCTCCAGTCGAACGCCGCCTGCAGACTCTGGTGGCGGGCGCAGACGGCCGCGCTGGCGCCGGCCAGGAGCCGGAACGTCTGGTCGAGGCGGGCGACGATCTCCTGCGGCGACAGGATCGAGACGCGCGCCGCGGCCAGCTCGATGGCGAGCGGGAGACCGTCGAGGCGGCGGCAGATCTCCGCCACGGCCGGCGCCACCTCGAGCGTGAGCGTGAACCCCGAGCACGTGTCGCCGGCGCGTTCGGCGAACAGCCGGACGGCCTCGTTGGCCGACAGGGCCTCGAGGTCGACGTCGTTGGGACCGGGGACGTCCAGGGGCTGGAGCCAGTGGACGCGCTCGCCGTTCATCCCCAACGGCTCGCGGCTGGTGGCCAGGACGCGCAGACCGGGGCACCCCTGGAGCAGCTTGCTCACCAGCGCCGCACACGCCTCGACGACGTGCTCGCAGTTGTCGAGGACCAGCAGCGCCTGACGGGTGCGGAGGTGGTTGACGAGATCCGTGATCCGTGAGCCGTGACCGGGGCCGCGCGGCAGGACGGCGGTGGAGACGGCCTGGGCGACGAGCGTCGGATCCTCCACGGACGCCAGCTCGACCATCCACAGGTCGTCGCGGGCTGCTCCCGGCTCGCTCCGCAGGAGCCAGGCGGCGTCGGCGTCGTCGGCCATCTGCTGCCTGGCCAGCTCGAGCGCGACACGAGTCTTCCCTGTGCCGCCAGGCCCGCACACCGTGACCAGACGGGACCGCGACAGCGCGTCGGCGAGCGCGGCCAGATCGCCGTGGCGACCGATGAAGCTGCTCAACGGCGCAGGCAGCTCGGTCGACCGTCGCCGGCTGTAGCCCCGCCGCGCCGTCCCCTGGTCGGCCTCGCCGTGGCGGCCGGTGGCCGGCCGGTGCTCGCCGATTGCGGTGGTCAGCAGCGTCAGCGAATCACGCGGATTCCCCTCGTTCTCGATCCATGAAGACGTCATCGCTCACCCGACTCCGACCGCGGAGCACCAACACTGGTGTTGCGCCCCTCTTTGAGCATGACACGCGGAGTTGCGTCTGTCAGCTCGTACCGCAAACAACGAGCTGCTCCGGCGCCCTTTTTCAGGACGTACTGAGCTCGATGACGGCCGGTCGAAATGCCGGCGAGGCATCGACGAGTCGGCGCGCCGTATCGCTCTGCGGCGTGGTGGAGACGATCGACGACGGGCCCTCCTCCACCACCCGTCCCTCGTCGAGGACCACCGTGCGATCCGTCACCTTCCGGACGACGGCGAGATCGTGGGAGACGAGGACCAGGCCCAGTCCCATCTCCACCTGTCGCTCCCGGAGCACCACCAGGAGGCGGGCCTGTTCCGACGCGTCGAGCATGGCCGTGGGCTCATCCGCCACGAGCAGCTTCGGCCCCATGACGAGAGCCCTCGCCAGCGCAATCCGCTGGAGCTGACCACCCGAGAGCTCGTGCGTGCGCACGTCGAGGAACGATCCGGTCCCCGGCAGCCCGACGCCCTCCAGTGCCTCGGCCACCAGCGCCCGCCGCTCCCGGTCGTCGCCGGCGCCGGCGATGTCGAGCGGTTCCCGGACGAGGTCGGCCACGCACAACCGGGGGGACAGCGCATCCGCCGGGTCCTGCATCACGAGCTGGACCCGGCGCCGCCGGGACCGGTGCTCACCGCGCCACGTGCTGGGAAGTGGCTCTCCTTCCAGCACCACCTCGCCCGAGTCGGCGGCCAGGTGCCCCGACAGGATGCGGGCCAGCGTGGACTTCCCACTCCCCGACGGCCCGACGATCCCGACGGACTCACCTTCGCGGACCTCGATCGACACGCCCGCCAAGGCTGCGACGGCGCCACGGCCGCGCCCGAAGGTCTTGGTGACGGCGCGAGCGGACAGCAGCGTCTTCAACCCGCCGAAGTGGCACAGGACCCGGCGGTCACGCGACGGCTGCAGGTCGGGGTGGGCGTCGGCGCACAGGGCTTCGGCCTGGGTGCACCTCGGGTGGTACGGACAGCCGCCCGGGACGGCACGGGGATCGGGGGCGCGCCCACGTATCGGCCGGAGGTCCTTCGTCGTCGTCATCACCGGGTAGGCGTTGACGAGGGCCCAGCTGTAGGGATGGGCGGGCTCGGCCACCACGCGGCCGGTGGTCCCCTCCTCCATCACCTCGCCGGCGTACATCACCATGGTCCGGTCGGCCAGGCTGGCGGCATCCGGCAGGTCGTGGGAGATCACGATGAGGGCGAACCCGCGCCCGGCCCGGAGGCCGACGATCCGTTCGACCAGCTCCCTGCGGGTGGCCGGATCCAGACCGGCGGTCGGCTCGTCGAGCACCACCAGGGCGGGATCGAGGGCGAGCACGGCGGCCAGGCTGGCCCGGCGCCGCTGCCCGCCTGACAACTCGTGCGGGTACCGGTCCAGCAGCGCGGGATCGAGCAGCACCTCGCCGGCCAGCTCGGCCGCCCGGCGTCGAGCCTCGCCACTGCGCAACCCGAGGCGGTCGACCATCGGTTCGGCCACCTGCTGCCCGATGGTGACGACCGGGTTGAACGGCGCGCCCTGGAGCGCGAGTGCCACCGTCGCCCAGCGCACCGAGCGCAACGCCTCGTCGGACGCCCCGAACATCTCGACGCCGTCCACCCGGACGCTTCCGCTCGCCTCCGGCGGCTGCACCAGCCCGGCCAGGCACAGGGCGAGGGTGGACTTTCCCGACCCGCTCTCGCCGACGATGGCCAGCGACTCACCACGATCGAGGGTGAAGCTGACGCCGCGGACGGCGTCGACCTCGCCCCCGAAGCGAACGGCCAGATCGGATACGGCGACCAGCGGCCCGGAGCCGGCGTCGCCGTTCACGCCGCGTGCCCCGCCGGGGCGCCCGGCCCGCCGCGGGGAAGGACCTGGTGGCGCGCCGCCTCGTCTTCGTCGTGGGATGCCATGCCGCCCCCCTTCGCCTCGCAGCCTGCCTGGGTGGCGCAACCGTCGCATACCGGGCGGCGCTTTGGGAAGTCCTCCCGCCGCAAACCCCGGTCTGTCGACCGATTTTTCGGGGTTTGACCTACAAGCTGCGCACACATAGCACAGCGAATTTCCTTGCACAATAGGTCACCCTGGCGGATGTTTCCGCGGACTGGTACCACTACCGTCGCAGCAACGGCGCGCTGGATGCGCCATTTCCGACACATCGGCGGTCGAGTGTCGGATTCGTGGGGGATTGGAGTGAGGACAATGGTCCAAGAATCGGCAGGGACCCCTCGGCGGCGGTTGCGCTCCGCCCTTGCATGCACGGCGCTGGTGGTACCGCTGCTCGTGGCGGCCGGGCAACGACCGGCCGCCGCCGCCCTCTCCGGGGTTCGAGGGAGTGCGTGCGCGTACAAGGTCAACGTCGGCCTTTTCGGCGGCCCGCAGAACCTGAAGGGCTGCGGGTCGGGTGTTGATCCCTCGACCATCGGCTACGCCCCCGACGTGTCGCTGCCGCCCGGCGGGTCGGCCACGGCCGTGACGGCCAGCGACATCGACGGTGCCAAGGCGCAGTACGGGCCGGCCGTCATCCACGGCGGCATGTGGCCCGACGACGTGGCCTCGCCCACGGCGTCGGGGCCGCAGTACGCCAGCACCCAGGGCACCGCCGAGGGGGGCACAGTCACCAGCTCGGCCGACATCACACTCAGGGCCCAGCCGTACCCCATCGTGACCTGCGAGGCCGGCTTCACCCCCCCGTGCGACGATCCCGGCGGTTTCGGCCCCCCGCCCGTGTGGGGTGACTCGCTCCACGCCGAGTGCACCGCCACGGCCAGCTCCGTGACGGGCAAGGCCACCTTCTCCCAGTCCTTCATCGCCAGAGGCACCGACGCCGGTGGAGCACCCGACCCCACGAAGGTCGAGGCCATCCCGCCCGAGCCGCCGCCGAACTACACCCGCCACGGCGTGATCACCAACGTCGGGGACGTGTTCGCCGTCGTCCTGAACGAGCAGATCGTGAACGCCGACGGGTCGCTCACCGTGAACGCCGTGCACATGTACCTGTTCGGGCCGGTCGCCGTGGGCGAGCTCATCAGGGGCCAGGTCACGTGTGGCACCAGCCCGTCGGCCATCGCCCCCAACGACACCGTGGCACCGACGTGCGGAACCCCTGTCGTGGCGCCCATCGGCCCCCAGGACCCCACGCCGAAGACGCCCCACGAGGAGCTGGTCGGCGTGTTCGACGCCGGAGGGCTCAAGGACATCGTCAACAAGGTCGTCGTGAACGGCGAGATCCGCGTCGGGTCGCAGCCGCCCTCGCTCCAGCCCTACCTGAACTTCACACCGGGGCAGACGGGCCCCCTGCCCGTGACCGCCGTGCGTTCGGCTGCGGCCGAAGACGCGGGGCTGCCGCTGAAGTGGTCGTTCGACGCCGTCGACATGGCCGGCAACGTCTCCCACTGCGCGGGTGTCATCGACTCGAACCCGCCCGTCGGCGGGGGTGGCTCGACGGGCGGCGGATCGACGGGCGGCGGGTCGGGTGGCACGTCGGGCGGGGTGGGCGTGGCCGGCGAGGCCTTCCTGACCCTCGCCGGCTACCGCCTCGTCGGGTCCGACGGCGGGATCTTCGCCTTCGGCGCCGCCCCCTTCCTCGGGTCCACCGCCTCGCTCGCCCTCAACAAGCCGATCGTGGCCACGGCAGCCACCAAGTCGGGCCTCGGCTACTGGCTGGCTGCCGCCGACGGAGCGGTGTTCGCCTTCGGCGACGCCAAGTTCTCGGGCTCGATGGGCGGAAAGCCACTCAACAAGCCGATCGTGGGCTTCGCGGCGACGCCGACGGGAGCCGGGTACTGGCTGGTCGCCTCCGACGGAGGGATCTTCGCCTTCGGGGACGCCACGTTCTACGGGTCCATGGGTGCCAAGCCCCTCAACAAACCGATCGTCGGCATCGCCGTCGCGCCGTCGGGTGGCGGGTACTGGATGGTCGCCTCGGACGGAGGCATCTTCGCCTTCGGTGACGCCAAGTTCTTCGGCTCGACCGGAGCGATCGCGCTCAACCAGCCGATCGTGGCCCTTGCCGTGTCGCCCGGCGGGAGCGGCTACCTGCTGGCCGCCTCGGACGGAGGCATCTTCGCCTTCGGCGACGCCAAGTTCTACGGCTCCATGGGTGCCAAGCCGCTCAACAAGCCGATCGTCGCCGTGGCCGGCACGCCCGCCGGCTACCTCCTCGCCGCCTCCGACGGAGGGATCTTCGCCTTCGGGGACGCCAAGTTCCTCGGATCCACGGGGGCGCTGACCCTCAACAAGCCGATCATCGGGATGTCGACCACGCGGGTGACGATCTAGCCCGGGAGGCAACACCGAGGGCCGGGGCAGGGAGGACCTTCTGACCACCGTCGCAGGCTTCCTCCCGAGCGGCTCCCGGTACGCAGTGGAAGCCCCCTCGACCTGGAACGGCCGTTTGCTGCTGTACAGCAAGCCGATCCCGGTCGAGGCGGGCGAGCCGCCCTGGCAGGCCGACGACGCCCTCGTGTCGACCCTCGTCCGGAGCGGCTACGCCGTGGCCGGCTCGGCGAACACCATCTTCTGGCCGCTCGAGCGCGCCTTTTGCGACCAACCCGCGCTCGTGGACACGGCGCTCGACGTCCTCGGGACCCCCGAGCACACCATCGGGTTCGGGCTCTCCATCGGCGGCATCATGACGGCGGGGCTGGTCCAGCGCTTCCCGGAGCTGTTGTCGGGGGCGTTGCCGATGTGCGGGAACCTGGCCGGCGCCGTCGCCGTGCACAACCGCGAGCTCGACATGGCGTTCGTCGTCAAGACGCTGCTCGCACCGGAGTCGACGCTGGAGATCGTCCGCATCACCAACCCCCACGCCAACTTCCAGGCGGCCATGACGGTGCTGCGCGAGGCGCAGGGCACGCCCGCGGGCCGGGCCCGCCTGGCGTTGGCGGCGGCCATCGGCAACATCCCCGGGTGGCACGACCCGGCCTCGGCCGAGCCGGCCCCCCGGGACTTCGAGACCCGCCAACGCAACCAGTTCGCCTGGTTCGAGGAGCCGGGCTTCCTCGTGTTCTTCCTCACCCGCGCCCAGGTCGAGATGCAGGCCGGTGGGAACGGCTCGTGGAACACGGGCGTCGACTACGCGGCGTTGCTCGCCTCGTCCTCCAACCGGGAGGAGGTGGAGGCGCTGTACGCATCGGCCGGCCTCGACCTGGCCGACGACCTGGTGCGCCTCGCCGCCGAGCCCCGCGTCGACGCCGATCCCGGCGCAGTGGACTACCTGGAGCGCCACATCGTCTTCGACGGCGACCTCGGCGGCGTCCCCGTGCTCGCCGCCCACACCGACGGTGACGGTCTCGTGACCCCGGACAACCAGCATGCGTACGCGGACGTCGTCGCCTCCGCCGGACAGCAGGACTTGTTGCGCCAGCTCTTCGTGCACCGGGGAGGGCACTGCACGTTCACCGTCGCCGAGATCCTCACCGCCCTCGACGCGCTCGTCCACCGCATCGAGCACCGGGCGTGGCCTGCCCTCGACCCGGGCGGCCTCAACGACGCCGCCCGCGCGCTGGGTCCCGACGCCAACGTGCTCGCCATGGGCGGCAAGCCCACGGAGGCGCAGTTCTTCGCGTACGAGCCGCGCCCGTTCCCCCGGCCGTACGACATCCGCCACATCGGCACGCGTTAACCGCTTTCGCACCGGCGATCGGCGTGGTCTCGTGGTGGACGTGAAGGCGAGGCCCTGGACGTCGCCGGTCCTCCACACGCTGCGGCTCCTGCCGCGGGCGAGCAGGCCCCTGACCGCCTGGGTCGCCGCCCTGGTGGTGCTCACCGCCGCCCTGCCCGCCACGTTCGCGGTCGCCGGAGGTGCGCTGGTCGGAGCCATCGACGCGGCAGTGGCCGGTGGGTGGGACTCGGCCGGCGGCCACCGGCTGATCGCCGCCATCGCCGGCGTCGCCGCCCTGTTCGTCCTCCAGCAGCTGAGCGGGCCCTCCCTGCGTGCGGTGGCCGACGGCCTCGGGCGGCGCGTGGAGGGACGCCTCCGAGAGCGGGTCATGGCCGCCGCCCTCGCGCCACCGGGCGTCGCCCACCTGGAGGATCCCGACGTCGTCGACCGCGTCTCCGACGCCCAGAGCATCGGCACCGGGCGCACCACCGTCACCGACGCGGTGGTCGGCATGGCCGCCGTCTCGTCGAACACGCTGGCCGGGGTCCTCGCCGGTGCCGTGCTGGCCGTGTACCGATGGCAGGTGGCGCTGGGGCTGCTCGGCGTCTACGCGGCCATGACCTGGGTGCGGGCCGACCAGCTCCGCCGCACGGCCGGCGCTCTCCGGGGCCACGCCCGGCGCTTCCGGCGCTGCCTGTACTTCCGCGACGTCGGCCTCACACCGGGCCCGGCCAAGGAGCTTCGCATCTTCGGTCTCGGCCCGTGGCTCACCGAGCGCTTCGTGGACGAGTGGGAGACGGCCATGGCCGGCTTCTGGCGGGACCGGCCGCGCGGGCGATGGGTCCCGCCGGCGTGCGCGGTGCTGGTCGGCAGCGGCCTCATCGTCACCTATGGGCTCCTCGGCCGCTCGGCCGCCCGCGGCGAGATCAGCCTGGGCCAGCTGACCACGTTCGCCGGTGCGGCCACGGGAATGGCGGCGCTCTCCAGCGTGGGGATGGACAACCTCAACATCGGCTATGGCACCGCCGCCGTCCCCGCCGCCCTGGAGCTGGAGGAGATCGTCGCTCGGCCGCGGTTCGAGCTGCCCGGCAGCCGGCCCGCCGACGGCCTGCCGGCGACGGCGATCCGCTTCGAAGGCGTCTCCTTCCGCTATCCCGGCCGCCCCGACGACGTGTTCTCGGGCCTCGACCTCACCATCCCCGCCGGGCGGTCGCTGGCCGTCGTCGGCGCCAACGGCGCCGGGAAGACGACGCTGGTGAAGCTGCTCGCCCGCCTGTACGACCCGTCCGGCGGGCGGATCACGGTGGACGGCGCGGACCTGGCCGACCTCGACCCGCATGCCTGGCACCGTCGCATCGCCGCCCTCTTCCAGGACTTCGTCCACTACGAGCTCTCCGCCGCCGACAACATCGCCTTCGGGCATCCGGCCGGCGGCAGGGACCGCTCCGCCGTGGCGGCCGCCGCCGAGCGGGCCGGCGCGGCGGAGATCGTCGGGGGGCTCCCGGACGGGTGGGACACCGTGCTCTCCCGGCGGACAGCCGGCGGTGTCGACCTGTCGGGCGGGCAGTGGCAGCGCGTTGCCCTCGCCCGCGCCATGTTCGCGGTGGGCGCCGGCGCCTCGGTCCTGATCCTCGACGAACCCACCGCCGCCGTCGACGTTCGGTCCGAAGCGGCGTTCTACGACCGCTTCCTCCAGTTGACCGCCGGCCTCACGACGGTCGTGATCTCCCACCGCTTCTCGACCGTGCGCCGGGCCGACCAGATCGCCGTGCTCGAGGGCGGTGTGGTCGCCGAGACGGGTGACCACGCCTCGCTGATGGCGGCTGCGGGCCGGTACGCCCGGATGTTCACCCTCCAGTCCGCCCACCTGGAGACGGCTCACACCGAGGGCACCGGTGGGTAGCGCCCGGCGGGCCTGGGGACTCGCCGTGGCCACCGCCTTTCGCGCCGATCCCTGGCGGGCGACCGGCGTGCTCGTCCTGTCGACGGCTGCGTCGCTGGCCGGTGTGCTCGGTGCCTTCTGGCTGCGCTACCTGGTCGACGCCGCCGTGACCGGTGACGAGGTAGCCGCCTTCACCGGCGCGGCAGGCATCGCCGTGTCGGCTGCCCTGGCCCTGCTGGCACGCGCCGCCGTCACCCGGATGCAGTTCCCCCTGAAGGAGAAGACGGGGCTGTACCTCGACCGGCGGATCGTCGCCATGGTGGCCGGGATCACCACGGTCGAGCACCACGAGCGCCCCGGGTACCTCGACCGGCTGGACGTGCTGCGCCGGGAGATGCCCGCCCTCGGCTTCGCCGGGATGCAGGCGGCCGGTGCCGTGGCCCTCGTCGTCCAGGTCCTGGCGACCGGGTTCCTGTTGGTCTCCGTGGATCCCGTGCTCCTCGCCATCCCGGTGTTCGCCCTTCCGTCGCTGTGGGCCGGCCCGAGGGCGGAGCGGATCCGTTCCGAGGCGCTCGACCGGGCCGGCGAACCGGCCCGGCGGGCCCGGCACCTCTTCGAGCTGGCCACGTCACCGCAGGCGGCGAAGGAGCTTCGGGTCTTCGGGGCCGGCGACGAGCTGCTGCACCGCCACCAGGAGGACTGGGCCGCCGCCGACCGGCTCGTCGATGGCGCGGCCCGACGGGCGCTGGCGTGGACGGCGTCCGGCTGGTTGCTCTTCAGTCTGGGGTACGCCGGCGCCATCGCGCTGGTCGTGACGAAGGCGGTCAACGGCCACGCGTCCCCCGGCGACGTCGTGCTGGCCCTGGCCCTGGTCGCCCAGGTCAACGCCGAGGTCAGCGCGGCAGCGACGACGATGACCACGTTCGCCAGGATCCTGGAGGTGGCGAGGCGGTATCTGTGGCTGGAGGACTACGCCCGGGCCCGGACGCCCAGGGCGTCGCTCGCCCCGCCCGACCGCCTGGCCGGCGGGATCGAGCTGCGGGGCATCACGTTCCGCTACGAGGGCACCGACGTCGACGTGCTGTCCGACGTGGATTTGGTGCTGCCAGCAGGGGCCACCGTCGCCATCGTCGGCGCCAACGGCGCCGGCAAATCCACCCTGGTGAAGCTGCTGTGCAGGTTCTACGAGCCGTCGGCCGGGTCGATCACCGTCGACGGGACGGACCTGTCCTCCATCGACGCCGCCGAGTGGCGCCGGCGCATGAGTGCCGGCTTCCAGGACTTCACCCGCCTGGAGCTGCGTGCCGGGCAGACGGTCGGCGTGGGTGACCTGCCGTTCGTGGACGACGCCGCCGCCATCGCCGCCGCCCTCGAACGAGCCGCCTCCACCGACCTCGTCGCCGCCCTCCCCTCCGGGCTGGCCACGCAGCTGGGCGCCAGCTACGACGGCGGGGTCGAGCTCTCCGGCGGGCAATGGCAGAAGCTGGCGCTGGCCCGGGCCATGATGCGGCCGGCGCCGCTCCTCCTCGTGCTGGACGAGCCGACCGCCGCGCTCGATGCGGAGACCGAGCACCGGCTGTTCGGGCGCTTCGCGGCGGCCAATTCGGCCATGGCGGCGCGAAACGGGGCCATCACGCTGCTGGTGTCCCACCGGTTCTCGACCGTGCGCGGCGCCGACCGGATCGTGGTGCTCGACGGCGGGCGCGTCACCGCCAGCGGCACCCACGACCAGCTGATGGCGGCGGGCGGCCTGTACGCGGAGCTGTACGAGCTCCAGGGCCGCGCCTACCGCTGATCCTCTTCGCTCAGCGCCCGTCGGCCACGGCGACGCACCGGAGGAGCCGGATGCGTCCCTCGTCGAAGTTCCGCTCGGCGTTGGCGACCTTGACGGGCAGCAGCCCGCCCATGATGAGATGCAGCCCCAGCGGCGACGGGTGCGCCGCCGCCGCCGGTCGCCGGGCCCGCCCCGTGACCGCCCACGGCGGTGGCGGGAGGGGCTGCGGGTCCTCCGGGGGCGGCGGGGGGCCCATCTCGTCGTAGGTCGAGTCCTCGAAGACGGTGACCCGGAAGCCGGCGTCCTCGAGCAGGGCGCGGATGGCGGTCGCGGGGACGAGATGGTTCTGCGAGCTGTCCGTGGCCCACGGGACGGGAAGGTGGATGACCCCCTCGTTGCACTCGCCGGCGACGATGTCGAACAGCCCGAGGCGGCCCCCCGGCCGGATCACCCTGCGCAACTCGTGGTACAGACGGGACTTGTCGGCGATGTTCATGGCCACGTGCTGCGTCCACACCACGTCGAACGTCGACGCCGCGAAGGGCAGGTGCACGGCGTCGCCGGCGCAAACGCTGACCCGGCCCGACAGGTGCAGCCGGGCATTGAGGTCGGCGGCCACGGCAAGGAAATCCGTGGTGAGGTCGACGCCGACCACCCGGCAGCCGCGGAGGCGGGCCAGGTGCCGTGCCGGACCGGCCACGCCGCATCCCACGTCGAGGACGTGATCCGAGGCGGTGATGGCGCACGCGTCGGCCAGGGCGGCCGTCGCCCAGCGACCGAGCGTGTGGAGGTGCTCGAACCGGGCCAGCGCTTCGGGATCGAGCTGGTCGGGGTCGTGGCCCGCCTCGCGGAGGGCGGAGAGCACCCTCGGCAGGAGGGGCTCGGGATGGGCGGGGGTGGCGGTGCTCATCCCGTCACCCCGTCCGCGTTCCCCGCGCTGTCGCTCTGGTCTCGGTCATCGGCCATCGGTCGCTCCTTCCGCAGACCAGTGTTGCGGGGCGTTTTCCGGAAAACATCGGCCGGAGTGGCCTATATCCGGGCCGCGTGGCTAGTTCTGGACACCGCGAAGACCGCCTCGCGGAGCTCTCGGAGCCCGTCGGCCGGACATTTCAGGGGTTTCGACGACTTCGACGGTGCAGGAGCGCTCAGAGCGTGTAGCGGGCCGTGATCCCCCGGACGCCGCCCTTGTAGCCCGGGACGGCGGTGGCCACGTCGCCCAGGAACGGCGCGTCACCGAAGGCGAAGACCTTTCCGGCGTCGTTGGCGACCAGGTAGCCCCCGCCCGAGTTGGTGGCCTGGATGCCACGCGCCGGCCCTGCGCCTCCGACGCCGGGGAGCGACCCCAGGAACCGGGCGTCGCCGAAGGCGAAGATCCCACCGTCGGCGGCCAGCAGCCAGTAGCCGTTGCCCGTGGGCGTCGGCGCCATGCCGATCACGGGCTGGTTCAACCTGATGGCGCCGGTGGACCCCCAGAATCTGGCGTCGCCGAAGGCGAAGATGCCGCCGTCGGACGCCACCAGCCAGTAGCCGCTGCCGGTCGGGGTGCGGGCCATGCCCACCACCGGTTGGTTCAGCTTGATGGCGCCGGTGGACCCGGCGAACCGGGCGTCGCCGAAGGCGAAGATGCCGCCGTCCTTGGCCACCAGCCAGTAGCCGTTGCCGGTGGGCGACGACGCCATGGCCACCACGGGCTGGTTCAGCTTGATGGCGCCGGTGGAACCCCAGAACCGGGCGTCGCCGAAGCTGAAGATGCCGCCGTCGGCGGCGACCAGCCAGTAGCCCCCGCCGGTGGGCGACGCCGCCATGCCGAGCACCGGCTGGTTCAGCTTCTTGGCGCCCATGGACCCGTAGAACTTGGCCGCCCCGAAGGCGAAGATGCCGCCGTCGGACGCCACCACCCAGTACCCGGCCACGCCGCCGCTGGCGTTGTTGGTGACGAGGAACCAGTTCGACTTGAGGCCGAACTTGATGCGGAAGTCGTCCCCGGACAGCGTCTGGCGCGCTGCCGTGCCGACGAGCACGAGCTCGAGCACCCGGCCGCCGAGGTCACCCAGCCCGTTGCGCCGGACGACGTCGACCGACTGCAACGCGCCGATGGACGGGTAGGCCGCCTCGATCGCCGGGACGGGGACGCTGGCCGTCCAGTCGTGGTTCGTGTTGCTGGCGACCGAGTCGCCGGCGTCGACCACGGCCGGGAACGTGCCTCCGGCCGTGTAGCCGCCCGTGGACGACGAGAACTCCGTGGACACGACCGTCGACGTCCCGGTGAACACCCGCACCTGCCCCGCCGTCTCGGCGACGGCCGTGTTCGTCAGGGCGGACTCCAGATCGCGGTAGCCCGTGGCGTCCTGGATCCCGAAGCCGCCGTACACCTGGCACGACTCGGTGTCGCACGTCTTGGCGAACCCCGGGATGCGGTTCTGGGCCTGGGCGTAGGAGCGGGCGGCCACCGCCTGCGCCCGCAGCGCGTGCATACCGGCTCCGCCTCCGAGTGAGCCCCACGACGCCGGGCTCTCCCGCGGCACCACCCCGCGGAGGTACCCCTCCATGCCCAGGTTGTTCACCGTGCGGACGATGCCGTCCGCGTAGCCGACGGTGAAGTGGCCCCGGTACCAGCGGGTCGTGGTCCCCTCGCACAGCTGCGGCAGGGTCGTGCGGTCGTCGGTCTGCGGTATGGCCGATCCGAGATCGATCGGGCCGACGACGTTCTGGGCGATCACCGTCCACTGGCCCGTGCACGAGTCGCTGCTCGAGACCTCGAACAGGTTCGTCGCGGGGACGGCGTGGACCTTGAGCGCCCGGTACAGCCCCGGAGTGGTGCTGGTCGTGGCGCCGCCCTGCTCCTGGGTGACGATGGTGTCGAGGTTGTCGAGGCGCACGATGCGGACGGACATCGGCACCTCGCCGATGGACCCCGCCGCCGTGCCCCCGTAGTAGTAATCCAGGATCTGGGAGGAGGACCACCCGGCCAGGGCGTAGCCGAGCGCCCCGTACTGTCCCATGCCCCGTCCGTGACCGAACCCGTGCCCCCGCAACTCGACGGTGGCAGCCGGGTAGGCGTGCGCAGGCGACGTCGCCACCGCACCGGTCAGGGTCGCCGCGATGGCCACCGCGAGGACCGCGGCGACGGGGCGGCGGACGCGCGAGGACAGAGCGGGTACCGGCGGGCGCATGGCCGGAATCTACCGTGCTCGGCGGCGGTCATCCGAGGGCGACGGGAACGTCGTAGACGACCATGTCGACCGCCGCCGCTGCGCCGGACAGCCCTGGCGTGGCGCCGAAGAAGGGTGCCTGGCCGAACGTGAAGATCCCGCCGTCGGCGCCCAGGACGTAGTACCCGAGCCCGGCAGGGGTGCTCCGGAGGGACTCGCTGCCGGCGTAGGAGGGCAGGCCCAGACCGGGAATGCTCCCGTGGAACGGCACGCCGAAGGCGAAGACACCGCCGTCGCGTGCCACCAGCCAGTACCCGCGGCCGTCGTCAGCCGGCTCCATGGCGGAGATCGGCGAGTTCAGGGCGATCGACCCCGTCGACCCGGCGAAGCGGGCGTCGCCGAAGGCGAAGATGCCGCCGTCGGAGGCCACCAGCCAGTACCCCTTGCCCGACGCCGTCGGCGCCATTCCCACGACCGGCTTGTTCAGCCGCATTGCACCGGTGGACCCGAAGAACCCGGCGTCGCCGAAGGCGAAGATCCCCCCGTCGGACGCCACCAGCCAGTAGCCCCCGCCCGTGGGAGTCGCCGCCATCCCCACCACCGGCTTGTTGAGGCGCATGGCACCGGTCGATCCCCGGAAGGCGGCGTCGCCGAAGGCGAAGATGCCGCCGTCGCCGCCCAGCAGCCAGTAGCCCCGCTGCGCCGGTGTGGACGCCATGCCCCGTATGGGCGACGTGAGGCGGATCGCTCCGGCGTCGCCGAGGAACGGCGCCGCGCCGATGGCGTGCACGGCCCCGGACGCGCCGACGATCCAGTAGCCGCGGGGGACGCGGACGGCCGTGCGGGCGGCGGCGACCCGCAACCGAAGGGCCGGGAGAGCAGCGTAGAGCTGGTCGCCCGGGCAGTCGGTGGCCCGCACGTCGCGGTGGCCGGAGATGTTGGGGAAGCGGCTCGTCGTCCCGTCGACCGCTTTGTACAGGTCGGACCCGACCGGGTCGATCTCGTGGCGGGCCGCCTTCCAGGCCAGCCAGGATTCGAGCCCGGCCATCGCCGCCTGGGTGGGTCCGGTCGAGGTGAAGTCGCCGAGCAGGGCGATGCCGGCCGACCCCGTGTTGGTGCCCTCGGCGTGGGCTCCCACCACGCCGTTGCGCTGGAGATCCTCACCCGTAGGCACCTCGCCGACGCCGTACTGGCGGGCCCAGCGACCTTCGTAGACCCGGCCGCTGGCGTCGACCAGGAAGTTGTAGCCGATGTCCTCCCATCCGCGGACCTGCGTGTGGAACGCGTAGATCGCCCGGATGGTCGCCGCCGGGTCGGCGTCGAGGTTGTCGGTGGCCGT
Organism: Acidimicrobiales bacterium; assembly: GCA_036262515.1. Lineage (GTDB taxonomy): Bacteria > Actinomycetota > Acidimicrobiia > Acidimicrobiales > JAHFUS01. The sequence goes on from DATAIT010000060.1 coordinate 48,861, forward strand.
GTGGTGGACGATGAGCTTGGTGACAGGGGCGAACAGCGGCGTGTCCTTGCGCAGGGACTCGTCCGCGCCCCACTGCGCCCGGGTCACCACGGCGGGCTGGGGCGGCGTCCCCGGGGGATCGCCCGGCGCCCCTGCCGCCGCGGGCGGAGCGGCCCGCACGAGATGCCGGGGACCGTGCTCGGCGTCGATGGCGGCGACCTCCACGTGCCTGGCCGGGCCCTCCAGCACGCGCGTCTGCACCCGCGACGCGCCGGGCACCCGCAGCAGGCCGCTGTAGACGATCCCCCGCTCGTCGTCGTCCATGTCGTGGGCGACGGGCGCATCCTCCCAGTGGCTCCACCGCCCACCCACCTCCCAGCGCACCTGTACCCGCGCCTCGTGGGTCCCGCTCCAACGCAGCCCGAGGTGCGATGCGGCGAACTCCACGCCGGCGCCCTGGGCGCCACCCGACGCGTCGAGCACGACGAGGCGCGTCCGCGGCGCGCTCCACGCCATCGGGACGGGCACGACCGACGCGACCGCACCGACGACCACGGCGACGAGAAGTCGTATTCTCACGGGCACCACCGCCGCCAATAGGGGCAAACCACCGCGGGGTCGGTGGCGAGCTCGTCACCATTCAACCAGACGTCGAGATTGACGAATGAGATGGGCGGGACCGGGGAACGCTCCCGCGGCCCGCTTCCTCCCGCCCCACACATCGAACGTCGAGGAGCCCCATGCGCACGATGCAACCCGACCGGCGGATCGTTCCGCTCCTGCTCGCCGCCCTCGTGGCCACCGCCGGTCTCGTCGCCGGCGCCTCACCGGCGGCCGCCCTGCCGGCCCAGAAGTGGGCGGTGGACCTTCCGGGCGCGGCCGTGCGCGAGTCGTCCCCCCTCGCCGTCGACCTCGACGGCGGAGGGCTCGACGTCGCCTTCGGCGCCCACGACGGCAAGCTGTACGCCCTCCACGGCAGCGACGGCTCGGCCGTGGGCGGTTGGCCCCGCCAGACGACGCACGCCATCAACTCGTCGCCTGCGGCGGCCGACACCGACGGCGACAACCGCCCCGAGCTGTTCGTCGGCAGCGGCGTCGGCAGCCACGGCGTCTGCTCGGGCGGAGCCCTGTACTCGTTCGACCACGACGGCACCCAGCGCTTCCGCCACCAGGGCAGCGACCAGGACTGCGCCAGCCAGGCCGTCCACTCCACGCCGGCCATCGGCGACATCAACCGGGACGGCGTGGCCGACGCCACCGTCGGGATGCTCGGCCTCACCATGCCGTCGGTCTCCCAGTCGGGTGCGTTGAACCCCGGTTGGCCGTACTACACGGACGACACGGTGTTCTCGTCCCCGGCGCTGGTCGACGTGAACGGCGACGGCCAGACCGACGTGGTGATCGGTGGGGACTCCACCCCCGGTGCGCCGATCGACCACCGCGGCGGCCTGGTGCGGGCCATCGGCGGCGGCGGGAACACGATCTGGGAGTTCCGGGTCAACGAGATCGTGCGGTCGTCGCCCAGCGTGGGCGACATCGACGGCGACGGCAAGCCGGAGATCGTCTTCGGCACCGGCGACTTCTGGGTCCGCAACGGCGGGGCCAGCGACGCCACCAAGGTGTTCGCGCTCAACCTGAACGGCACGCTCAAGTGGGTCCGCGACACCGGCGGGTACACCCTCGCCTCCCCCACCCTCGCCGACCTGAACGGCGACGGCGTGCTCGACGTCGCCATCGCCACCTTCGAGGGGTCCGTGCCGGGCACGGTGTTCGCTCTGCGGGGCACCAACGGCTCCGACCTGAGCGGCTACCCGCGCTCGTCCGGCGGCGGTGTCGTCCTCGGCCAGATCACCACGGCCGACTTCAACAGCGACGGCGGCCAGGACCTCCTCGTGCCCACCGGCGGCGGCCTGTTCGCCTACGACGGCAAGTCCGGGCGGCTCCTGTTCGGCCTGGCCCAGGGCACCACCGCATTCCAGAACTCCCCCACCATCACCGACGTCGACGGCAACGGGCTGCTCGACATCCTGGCCGTCGGCACCCGCCCGAGTGGCTCCGGCGTGGCGTACCGCTGGGAGATCCCGTCCGGCGACAACGCCCGCCTCGGCTCGCTGGGCTGGCACACGTTCCGCAAGGACGACCGCCGCACCGGATCGTGGGTCGCCGCACCGCTCACGCAGGCGCCGGTGAACGCGTGCGCGGCGTCCGGGCCCGGCGGGTACTGGCTGGTGGCCAGCGACGGCGGCATCTTCGCCTTCTGCGACGCCAAGTTCTTCGGCTCCACCGGGGCCATCAAGCTCAACCAGCCCATCGTCGGGATGGCCACCACGCCGTCCGGCAACGGCTACTGGCTGGTCGCCCGGGACGGCGGCATCTTCGCCTTCGGCGACGCCGTGTTCCGAGGGTCCACCGGCGCCATCACGCTGAACCAGCCGATCGTGGGCATGGCCCGGACCCCGTCGGGCAACGGGTACTTCCTCGTGGCGGCCGACGGGGGCATCTTCGCCTTCGGCGACGCCGTGTTCCGGGGGTCGACCGGGGCGATCAAGCTGGCCCAGCCCATCCGGGGCATGACCACCACCCCGTCCGGCAACGGGTACTGGCTGGTGGCCAGCGACGGCGGCATCTTCGCCTTCGGCGACGCCGTGTTCCGCGGGTCCACCGGGGCCATCAAGCTGGCCCAGCCCATCGTCGGCATGGCCGCCACGCCCACCGGCAACGGGTACTGGCTGGTGGCCAGCGACGGCGGCATCTTCGCCTTCGGCGACGCCGTGTTCCGCGGGTCAACCGGGGCGATCAAGCTGAACCAACCGATCGTGGGCATGGCCCGCAATCCGAGCGGGTCCGGCTACTGGCTGGTGGCCACCGACGGGGGCATCTTCTCCTTCGGCGTGGGCTTCTTCGGCTCCACCGGGGCCATCCGGCTGAACCAGCCCATCGTCGGGATGGCGGTCCCCCGTGGCGCCTGAGCCACGGGGAAGGAGCCGTCAGCCGGCGGCCCGCTCGGCGGCCCGCTCGAGAAAGGCGCGGTAGCGGTCGATGATCGCCGGCCAGGTGAAGTTGCGCGCCACGTAGTCCCGGCCGCGGCCGGCCAGCGCGGCGCATAGGCGATCGTCGCCGGTGAGTCGCTCGACCGCCACCTCGAACTGGCCGTAGCCGGCGAAGGAGAGGCCGCCGCCTGAGCGCCGCACGTGCTCGCTGGTGGCCAGGCACGACGCGTTCACCAGCACGGGGACGCCTGCCGTCCACGCCTCGACGAGCACGATGGAGAACGCCTCGAACGGCGACGGCGACACCAGCGCGTCCGCTCCCCGCAGCAGCCCCCACTTCACCGATTCGCCCACCGGGCCGGTCACCACCACGTCGGGGTGGGCGGGCGGGCGGTCGACCACCGGACCGGCCAGCACCAGCCTCAGCGGGCCGGGACGCCGGGCCTTGAAGGCGGCGAAGAGCCGGGCCAGCATCCCGGTGCCCTTGCCGTCGTCCACCCGGCCCAGGCACAGGACGTACGGCTCGCCGCCGTCGAGGCCCACCCCCCGGCGGGCCGCAGCCGGCTCCCCGTCGGTGGGCTCGACGCCGAGGCCCATCACGATCTGGGGCGTCGACGCGATCGGGAAGAGCCGCTCGGCCAGGCGGCGCTCGCCGACGGTCTGGAAGACGAGGCCGCCGGCGGTCGTGAACACCTCCTGGAACAGCGGGAGGCGAAGGGGCGGCTCGTCGTGGGCGGCCGGATGCATCACGGACCGCCGCCCCACGGCGGGCACGCCCCGCACGGTGGGGTGGTACAGGTAGGGGTAGAACACCACGACATCGGCGTCGCTGTCGACGGCCGCCGCCACCACGTCGGGGTTCAAGGGCCCCTGGAGGTCGATCCACCGCTGCTCGTCGCCCGACGAGGCCGACTCCGGTGCGCGCAGGACCCCGGCCGAGAACGCCTCGAAGCCGGGGTCGCGGCCGGCCACCGAACGGAAGCGCCGCACCCGTACGCCGTTGAGGTCGGCGTCTCCCGGCGGGTACTCGTCGGCCCACGTGCGGGCGTCGAGGGCGCACGTGGTGAGGACCTCGACCTCCCACCCGAGCTGCCCCACCAGCCGCTCGGCCAGCATGCGGGCGCCGTACTCGGCGCCCCCCAGCACCTCCACGCCGTAGCGGGGGACCACGTAGGCGACCTTCATGCCTCCAGGCCCCGCAGCACCTCCAGCCACCGGGCCCGCGTGCGGGGCAGGCTGAAGACGTCGAGGCGGGCGGTGCCGGCAGCCACCAGTGCGGCCCGCAGGGGTGCGTCGGACAGCACCCGGTGCACGGCCGCAGCCACCGTGCCCGGCCGCTTGGAGGCGAGCAGCACGCCGGCGTCGCCGAGGGTGCCGGGAACGGCGCTCGACGCGAAGGCGACGATGGGCACCCGGTTGGCCATGGCCTCGAGGAGCGGGATGCAGAACCCCTCGTGCTCCGACAGGCACACGAACGCGTCGGCGACCAGGTAGTGGGCCAGCAGCTCGCCGGCCGTCACCGCCCCGGTGAGGCGGACGGCGTCGCCGAGGCCGAGGGCGTCGATGTAGCCCTCCAGCGCGGCCCAGTAGGCGACCGACGACGACCCGCCCACCACGTGCAGCCGGGCCGCCGGGTCGTACATGCGGCGGTAGGCGGCGAACGCCTTGACGACGTCGTGCTGGCACTTGTTGGGCGATACCCGGCCGACGAAGAGCCAGTCGGCCCCTGCCTTGGTGTCCACCAGCCGGGCCAGTGCCGCCGGGTCCACACCGGTGTCACCGCTGTCGAACACGGCCGGGTCGAGGAGGATGGGCGCCGTCGCCGTCGCCGCGAAACCGACCCGGCGCAGCTCGTCCTCGTTGTACGCCGAGTCGGCCACCCCGAGCGCGGTGCGCGACGCCAGCTCGGGCAGCTGGGCCCGGCCCCACGAGCACCCGTAGGCGGCGGCCGGCTCCCAGCGCTCGTACAGCTCGGGGGGCGTGATGTTGTGGTGGTCGACCACGAGCGCCTCCGGCCGCTGGCGGACGAAGTCGGCCACCACCGACCCGATGGCCACGTGGTACACGAGCACGTCGCCCGGGCGCGCGGGCACGCGCCGGCCGTAGTCGGTGTGCTTGCGGGCCTGGCCCTCCCGGGCCGGGTGGACGAACTCGGCGAACAGCTCCGCCTCCACGCCAAGCGTCTCGCGCGCCAGGCGCTGGAGCTCGAGCATGTGGCCCCCCACCGCCCCGGGCTCGAAGGTGGGGACGAACTGGTGGAGCGCCCTCAAGACGCCGCGCCCTGGCCGGCGAGGAACTTGGCGATCACCTCGGTGAACCGGCGGCTCGAGTTGGCCAGGGAGAAGTCGGCGGCCCGGCGGGTGCCGGCGGCCACGAGGTCGGCGCGCAGCCGGCTGTCGCCGAGGACGCGCCACACGGCGGCGGCGACCGTCACGGCGTCCTTCGCCTCCAGCAGCACCCCCGCGCCCGCCGCCGTCTCCGGCACGGCGGTGGAGGCGAAGGCGACCACCGGGACGGACAGGCGCATGGCCTCGATGATCGGCACGCAGAAGCCCTCGTGCTCGGACAGGCACACGAACACGTCGGCCGAGCGGAAGTATGCCCGGAGGGAGGCGGCCGGCACCGAACCGGGAAGGGTGACCGCGCCGGCGAGCCCGAGAGAGGCCACGTACCGCTCGAGCATGCTCACGTAGGCGCCGGACCCGGCCCCGCCGACCAGGTGCAGCCGGGCGTCGGGGTCGTAGAGGCGGCGGTAGACGGCGAGCGCCCGCACCACGTCGTGCTGGCACTTGTGGGGAGCGACCCGGCCCACGAACAGCCACGTGGCGCCGCCGCCCCGCCTGGCCCGCTCGAGACGGGCGAGGACCTCCGGGTCCGGGTCGACGTCGGCGCTGTCGAGGTCGACCAGCACGGGCGCCACCGCCGTCTCCTTGTACCCGGCCTCGCGCAGCTCGGCCTCGTTGTAGGCCGAAACGGCGATCCCGAGGTCGACCTCGCCGGCCATGTCCCGGAGTTGGCGGCGGCCCTCGGTGCACTCGACCGCCACGTGCGGCTCCCACGGGGCGAACAGCGCCGCGGTGGTGACGTTGTGGTAGTTGACCAGCTTGGGCTCGGGGCGGGCGCGCAGGAAGTCGGCCACCGCGCTTCCGGTCGACAGCTGGTACAGCAGCCATGTCCGCCCCGGCGACGGCCGGCGCCCGTACGTGCGATAGGGATGGGCGTGGCGCCGCCCCGGCCGGGGGATGCCCTCGGCGTAGATCTCCGACTCGAGGCCCATCCCCCGCAGGATCCGCCGGGCGTGCAGCGCATGGGTGCCGATGGCGTCGCGCGACGCGAACGTCGGCAGGAACTGGTGGATCGCGCCCATGCCGGAGGATGCGGCGCGCTCAGCGCCGCGTGGCCACCACGGCGTACGCCGCTGGTGGGAAAAGCACCTCGTTGAGGCGGGCGATGTTGGCGGCGAGGACCGGGTCGGCGCCGGGTACCGGCTGGAGGACCTCGCCGCTCGGCACGGCGATCTCGGCCACCACGCCCGCCTGCATGCGCTCGGACCGGAACAGGTGGCACCACGTCTCGCTCCGCAGCGGGCGGCCCGACGACAGGTCCGCCTCCACGGCGGAGCGCCCCTGCGCCCACCCCCGTGGATCGGCGCTCAGCACCACCACCGCGCCGCCGGTCGCGACCTTGGCCGCGGCCAGGGCGGCGAGATCGGCCTGGGCACCCACCGGCAGGCGCTCGACGCAGCCGCTCAGCACCAGCGCTCCGAGGCCACCGTCGGGCAGCGCGGTCAGGTGGTCGAGCGCCTCGTCGGTGCGCACCTCCACGCCGGCCGGCGCCGCCTGCTCCACCGGGTCCACCCCGTAGGCGTCGAAGCCGGCATCGCCGAGCAGGGCCAGCAGGGCGCCGTCGCCGCACTCGGCGTGCAGCACGCGCCCGGTGGTGCCCTCCAGCGCGGCGACCACCGTGGCACCCCACCGCGTGGCGTCGAGCGAGGCCGCCGCCCCGCCCGCGGCCCGGAGCCGGGCCGGCGGCGGAGCGATCTTCTCGAGGGCGTCGACCCGGCGGCTGAGCAGGCGGACGGCGCGGGTGATGGCCGACGAGAAGCCGCTGACCTGCTGGGCGACATAGCGGACCTCCCAGATGATCGCCTTGCGGATGACCCGCTTCACCTGGGCGACGAGAGGCTGGGCCGACTGCGTGGGCGCCAGCACGTCGACGAAGGTGGACTGCTCGGCCCGCTCCAGCACCTGGTCGAAGTCGTCGCCGATGGCGTGCACGGGCGCGAACCGGGCGAAGGCGAGGTCGAGCTCGCGCTCGAAGTCGGCCGGCAGGTCTCCGGACTCCCGCCGCCGCCGGACCTCGGCGTCGATCTCGTCCAGCAGGCGCCGGTGGTCGATGACGTCGCTCATTGGGGGACGTTACCGCCGGGGCGAGCCCGGCCCACTGGGCCCCGCCGGCGCCGGCTCACCCTCGGCCACGCACGGGTTGCGCATGGCACCGACGCCCGAGATCTCGGTCTCCACCACGTCGCCCGGCCGCAGGTACCGCTGCGGGGTGCGCGCCGTCCCCACGCCGGCCGGCGTGCCGGTGAGGCACACGTCGCCTGCGGTCAGCGTCATCACCGCCGACAGGAGCTCGACGAGGTGCGGCACGTCGACGATCATGTCGGCCGTCGACTCGTCCTGCATCAGCTCGCCGTTGACGTAGCAGCGGATGCGGAGGTCCAGGGGATCGTCGAGCTCGTCCACGGTGACGATGGCGGGCCCGATGGGGCAGAACGAGTCGAAGCTCTTCCCCAGCGAGTACTGGTGGCCGGCCGCCTGCTGCACGAAGCGCTCCGACACGTCCTGGGCCACCATGAACCCGCGCACGGCGTCGAGCCCGGTCGCCGCCGTCAGGTGGCGCCCGCCGTGGCCGATCACGAAGGCCAGCTCCGCCTCCCAGTCGGTGGTGCCCTCCCCCGCCGGGAGGACGATCGGGTCGTACGGCCCGTTGATGGACGACGGGAACTTCGTGAACACCGGCGGGATGGCGCCGATCGCCGTGCCGGTCTCCTCGGCGTGCCGCCGGTAGTTGAGGCCGACGGCGTACACCGAGCGCGGCGAGGGCACGGGTGGTCCGAGGTGGACGTCCTCCACCCGCTGCCCGCCGTCGAACGAGCCCGTCGCGTGCGCCTCGAGGGCGTCGGACCAGTGGTCGACCACCACGTCCATCGGGGCGGCCGGGATCCTGCCGCCGCTGATCCGGTTCAGGTCGTGGACGGTGCCGTCCACGAGGAGGGCGGACCGGCCCCCCGCGTTCACGAATCGCATGCGCTCATGATGGCCGACGCCGGTCGGACGGCCGCCGCCGAGTGGGACGGCCGGTCGGGCTGTGGGCCGTGCGGCAGGGTCTCAGGGGGTGAGGGCGGGCGCCTGGCTGGCCTTCTCGATGACCCGGTCGATGAAGCCGTAGTCCAGCGCCTCCTGGGCCGTGAACCAGCGGTCGCGGTCGGAGTCGGCCTCGATGCGCTCCACCGGCTGGCCGGTGTGGTGGGCGATCCGCTCGGCCATCATCCGCTTCAGGTAGATGATCTGCTCGGCCTGGATGGCGATGTCGGCCGCCTGGCCCTGCATGGACCCGGACGGCTGGTGCATCAGGATCCGCGAGTGCGGGAGGGCGTAACGCTTCCCGGGCGTCCCCGAGCACAGGAGGAACTGGCCCATGGACGCGGCCAGGCCCATGCAGACCGTGGAGACGTCGTTGGGGACGTACTGCATCGTGTCGTAGATGGCCAGGCCGGCGGTGACCGAGCCGCCAGGGGAGTTGATGTAGACGTTGATGTCGGCCTCCGGATCCTCGGCGGCCAGCAGCAGCAGCTGGGCGCACAGGAGGTTGGCCGACTGGTCGTCGACCTGGGTGCCGAGGAAGACGATGCGCTCCTTCAGGAGGCGCTGGTAGATGTCGCTGGAACGGTCCGCGTACTGCTGGGCCACTGCGGCGGGAAACGGGGAGGGCATGCCTTCAACGCTACCCGCGGTCCCCCCTCTCCACGGCGGGCGGGTCCGCCCGCACCGACCCGCGCCGGCGGCGCATCACCTGGATCGCACGGCGGCGACGACCAGGTCGGCCAGGTGGGCCGTGGCCGACGGGACCACGTGGAGGTACAACGACGGCTCGATCAGCTCCAGCTCCATCAGCAGCGGGCCGCCGTCGCCGGCGACGAGGTCGGCCCGGGCGTAGAGGATGGCGTCGCCGGTGGCGTCGCGCGCCGCCTCGTACGCGGCCAGCGCCACCTCTCGATGCGCGGCTGACGCCTCGACCTCGGCATAGGTGCCCCCGCGATGGGCGTGGATGCGGAACTCCCCCGCCGCCGGACGCTTGGCGACGGCATGGCTGACCCGGCCCCCCAGCACCACCACGGACGTCTCCCCGTCGGTCTCGATGCTCGGGACGTAGGGCTGGACGAGCACGTCACCGCCGGCCAGCAGCGCCCGCACGTGGTCGGCGGTGGCCGGGTCGTCCGCCCTGCCCCGCACGGCGCCGTCGCCGCCGATGCCGACGGCGGGCTTCACCACGACGAAGGCGTCACCGGCGAAGGCGGCGAGGGCGGCGCCGGCGTCGCCCGAGCCCGCCCGCACGACGGCCGTCGGGACGGTCGGCACCCCTGCGCCGGCGAGCTGGCGGAGGTACTCCTTGTGGTGGTTCCAGCCCACGACGCCCGGCGGGTTCACCAACCGCGTGGCGACCGCCACGTCGTCGATCCAGCCCAGGAACCTGTCCAGGTGCGCCGTGTAGTCCCACGTCTCGCGCAACAGCACCAGGTCGTAGCGCGACCAGTCCGCCGCCGGGTCTTCCCACGACAGCCAGTCGGCGCCAGCCCCTCGGTCGGCCAGCGCCTCGGCCAGACCGGCATGGTCTCCGCTCCCGCCGGGCCACAGGGAACAGCCGGCCAGGGCGACGCGGAACGGCACGAGCGGCGAGGCTAGGACCGCAGCGAGTGGGACCCGTGCGGCCACACCGAGCCGGTGGCGTATCGTCGTGTGCGGAAGACAAGGGAGCACCATGGCGATGATGGAGATGTTCCGCAGCGAAGAGGACTCCCGGCGCCACTGGCGACGCATACCCATGCGCTTCCCGATGCGCTGCCGGCGCCTCGGGCGGGCGGAACGTGAGATGGCCGTGGAGACCGTCGACCTGTCACCGGGTGGAGTGCGCCTGCGGGCACCCGGCTCGCTCATGACCGGCGACGTCGTGCTCTGCTCGACCGACGGGGACGGCTCCGAGGTCCGGGTGGGTCTGAAGGGCCTCGTCGTGCAGGCCCGCAAGCAGGACGACCGTTCCTGCATCGTGCACATCGCGTGGACGAACCTCTCCCCCGAGGCCCGGGAGGAGCTGAGCCGGCTCCTGACGCTGCACGACGCCGAGCGATCGGCCACCGGCGACCACGACTGAGACTGACGCCACGCCGGCCGGCGGCGGGAGCCGTGCCGGCGTAGGACCATGACGTCGACCGCGCCACGGCCGCGGACGCCGGTGCGGGACAACCCGGGCCGGTGATGCGGGAACGCCCTGGCGGGGGCGGCCGGCACCGGGCGGCCCGCATCGATCCGGAGGTGCTGGCCAACGCCCGGATCAACCAGGCCACCCTGCGCCGGGCATGGCGGTTCACCAGGCCGTACCGGCTCCTTCTCGCCGGGTACCTGACCACCATCGTCGCCGTGTCGCTCGTGGCCGTCCTGCCGCCGTTGGTGATCAAGCGGCTGATCGACACCGCCATCCCCGGTCGGGACCTCGGGATGATCAACCTCCTCGTGGCCGCCGCCGTCGGCCTGGCCCTGGCCGAGACCGGGCTCCGCCTGGTCAACCGCTGGTTGTCGGCCCGCATCGGCCAGGGCCTCATCCTCGACATGCGCCTCGCCCTCTTCGACCACGTCCAGCGCATGCCCATCGGCTTCTTCACCAGGGCCCAGACCGGGGCCATCGTCAGCCGGCTGACCAGCGACGTCGTCGGCGCCGAGGGCACCGTCACCACGGTCGGCACCGTCACCTCGAACGTCCTCCTCGTGGCCGCGACGATCGTCGCCATGGTCACGCTCAGTTGGCAGGTGACCCTGTTCGCCCTGTGCATCCTGCCCGTAGTCGTGGCCGTCGACCGGGTCCTGAGCACCAGGCTGGTGGCGCTGTCACGCGGCCGGATGCAGCTCAACAGCGACATGGGGGCGATCATGGCGGAGCGCTTCAACGTCTCCGGCGCCCTGCTGGTGAAGCTCTTCGGGCGGCGGGAGGTCGAGCTGGCCGCCTTCGCCGAGCGGGCCGGCGCCGTGCGGGACAACGCCGTCCACCAGGCGCTGATGTCCCGCGTCTACTTCGCCATCCTGGCCGTCACCGGCGCCGTCGGGACGGCCGGGGTGTACTGGGTGGGCAGCCGCGCCGTCATCGACGGGACCCTCGGGATCGGCGGGCTGACGGCCCTCGCCGCCTACGTGGCCCGCCTGTACACGCCCCTCACCGACCTGTCGAACGCGAGGGTCGACCTGCTCACTGCGCTGGTCTCGTTCGAGCGCTGCTTCGAGGTGCTCGACGCTCCCCACGCCGTCACCGAGCCGCCCGGCGCCGTCGCCCTCGACGGTCCCTCCGGTCGGCTGGACGTCGACGACGTGTTGTTCCGCTACCCCGAGGCGGCCACCGTGTCCATCCCGTCGCTCGAGGCCGAGGGGGCGGCCGGGCTCTCCGACGGGCCCTCCGACTGGATCCTCCGGGGCGTCTCCTTCACGGCCGCCCCGGGCACGATGACGGCCCTCGTCGGGCCCACCGGGGCGGGCAAGACCACGCTCGCCGGGCTGCTGGTGCGGCTGTACGACGTCACCTCGGGCGCCGTTCGGGTGGATGGCCACGACGTGCGCGAGCTCACCCTGGGCAGCCTGGCGGCGGCCACCGGCGTGGTCGCCCAGGACGTCCACCTGTTCCACGACTCGATCGCCGCCAACCTCCGGTACGCCCGGCCGCGGGCGACCGACCGGGAGCTGGAGGAGGCGTGCCGGGCAGCGAGGATCCACGACCTCATCGCCGGCCTTCCGGACGGCTACGAGACCATCGTGGGCGAGCGGGGCTACCGCCTGTCGGGCGGAGAGAAGCAGCGGCTGGCCATCGCCCGCATCCTGCTCAAGGACCCCGCCGTCGTGGTTCTCGACGAGGCCACCGCCCACCTCGACTCCGAGACCGAGGTGCTGATCCAGCAGGCCCTGGCCTCGGCGCTGGAAGGCCGGACCTCGGTGGTGATCGCCCACCGCCTGTCCACCGTCCGCTCGGCCGATCAGATCCTGGTCATGGATGGCGGGGTCATCGTGCAGCGCGGCACCCACGACCAGCTGGTCGACGCGCCCGGCCTGTACGGCGTGCTCCACCGCACGCAGTTCGGAACCGGGCCGGACGCCCCGGAGTCGGAGCCGGCGGCGTCGTGAGACGAGAAGGCGCGGCTGCGCAACGTCAGGCGGTCCGCCGCCCCGTGGGGAGACGAGGGCCTGGCCCGGTCAGGCGGCGGCCACCAGGGCGGTGACGGGCGAGGCGAGGGGCAGGCCGCCGGTCGAGCCGAGGAAAGGGGCGTCGCCGAAGGAGAAGATCCCGCCGTCGGCGGCCACGAATCGGTAGCCCGCGCCGGACGACGACCGGGCCATGCCCACGATGGGCTGGTTGAGCTTGATGGCACCCGTGGACCCGTAGAACTTGGCGTCGCCGAAGGCGAAGATGCCGCCGTCGCGGGCGACCAGCCAGTAGCCCTTGCCGCCCTTGCTGGACGCCATGCCGACGACCGGCTGGTTGAGCTTGATGGCACCGGTGGAACCGGCGAAGGCGGCGTCGCCGAAGGCGAAGATCCCGCCGTCAGCGGCCACGAACCAGTACCCGTTGCCGGTCGGTGAGGCGGTCATGCCCACGATGGGCTGGTTGAGCTTGATGGCCCCGGTCGAGCCGTAGAACTTGGCGTCGCCGAAGGCGAAGATGCCGCCGTCGCGGGCGACCAGCCAGTAGCCGTTGCCCGTGCCCGTGGCCGCCATGCCCACGATCGGCTGGCTCAGGGCCTTGCCCGACATGGACCCGAAGAACCCGGCGTCGCCCTGGGCGTACACCGATCCGTCGGCCGACGCCATCCACGTGCCGGAGCCGTTGGCCTTGGAGGCGATCGACACGACGGGTGACTTGGCGCCGACGCCGGGCAGGCCCGAGACGGCACCGAACGAGTGGGTCTCACCGTTGGACCCGGCCAGGCGGTACCAGTCGGTTCCCGAGTAGGGCACGGCTGTGGCGGCCGGCACGGAGGTGGCGGCGGCCACCACGATCTCGTTCGCCTGCATGAACACCTGCGTCACCCACAGCGTCGACCCGGAAGTGACGACGCCGATCCCGACCGCGTTGAACTTCGGGTCGACCATGTTGGCGTAGTGCGGCGGGCTGGCCACGAGGGCGTCGTGCAGGCTCGTCACGCTGGGCCCGTAACCGACGTTCTCGCCGAGCTTGAGCCAGCCCGAGGGCGCCTGCGTGACGAGCAGCGGGTTGTGCGACATCACGTTTGCGGCCGCCATCTGGGCGGACCAGGCACGGGCCACGTCGGTGAGGCGGGGATCGACGCTCAGGCGGGGAAGGCCCTTGGACGCCCGCAGGTCGTTGAGCTTGGTGACGAACAGCTGCTCGTCGGCGGCCGAGGCCTGCGCCGGGGTCGCGAGGGCGAGGCCCGAGAGCACGACTGCGATAGCGAGCATGCCCTTGAAGAGTCTGGCCACTGCGTCCCTCCCTGCTGCTGGGAGGCACGGCCCCCCGGTTCGGAAACCCGGCTGCCATGCGAGGAGCTCGCAGAAGGCCCGTGGGCTTTGCGTCGCCCGGGTTTCCCCGGGGTTGCCGTTTCGTCGGTTGTTCATGTCTGTTTTCGGCATCCAAGGCGACCACCTTGAGTGGTCGCCGCCACGCCGGGCGTCAGGGTCGGGTGCGAACGGACACGTCGTCGGGAGGACGGCGTCGCTTCGGTGACATCCGTGTGCCCAGGTGTGCGACCTTCGAAAAACCCTTGCGCCACAAGGGTTTTGGGTTGCTTTGCGAGTCGAACAGGTGTACGATGGAAGGGTGCTGGAGGCTCTGAAGGAAGCGCTGGACGGGGTGTGCGCCGGCGCCGCCACACTGGGCGACGCCGACGGCATCATCGAGCTGCACCGCTGCCTGGCCCGGCTGGAGGCGGCCACCACGGTGGCCACCGCCGCCTTCGACGCCGGCGGCCAGTGGGGCGAGAGCGGAGCCCGCTCGGCACCG
>DATAIT010000061.1 GCA_036262515.1 Acidimicrobiales bacterium
CGCTTCGAGCCCGGTGTCACCTCGCTCACCGTCGCCGTGCCCGTCCTGGCCGACACCGTGGCCGAGGGCGACGAGACGTTCACCGTCACGTTGTCAACAGCCAGCGGGGCGACCATCACCGACGGCTCGGGCTCGGGGAGGGTCATCGACGACGACTACCCGAACGCGACGAACCCCCCCGCCGGACGCTCGATATAGGCCACCGTGGCGGATGTTTGGGCCCTCCGTTCCTGTCACCGTGGTTCGAGGCGCCTGATGCGGGCGCCACAGGGACGACCAGGGAGATGACAGGTGTACGGAAGTGGGCGGCGAAGCAGAATGTTGCCGGTCATTGCGATGCTGGTCCTGGCTGCGGCCGTGGCCACCGCCCTTCCGGCCCGAGGCAGTGATCCGCCGCCGCCCGGTCCGATCGTCTACGGCAGCGGCAACCTCGAGGGCACCGAGCTGGTCGAGGAGCAACTGCTCACCGGCGCCCTCTGCTTCCAGACCACGAAGCACATCTTCGGGCTCCAGGGCGTCGGTAGCTTCTACGGCCGCACACTGTCTGGCCAAGAAGTCATCTACCGGACCGCGCTGGCGGACGGCCAGACCCTGTACGGCGACGGCACCATCCACCTCGAGGTGGAGAACACCCAGACCTACTACCACGGCCCGTTCGGAACCCACGGCAGCGACGCCTCCTGCAGCGCAGCGACTGCCGGCTCGCCGGTACCGGCCGTGTTCCGCCTCTTTGCCGCCGACCACGTGTACCGACTCGACGGTTCCAGTCAGGTGCCTTGCACGGGCGGAGGAAGTTTCGCCCGAGGCGACCGTACCAACAACGACTCCGCCCACTGGTACGCCCAGTGGACGCTGGGCGACGACTGCGTCGTCATAGGCAACGTCGACGGTGTCCCGGGGACAGGCGTGGCGAAGGCCGGCTCGGCCATGACCCACAGCGGCCAACACGACCCGTGTTTCGGAGAGTTCGCCTGCACGAGCAACATCCGGGCCGACTACAAGCAGTACCTGCCGGTCGAGGGGCCCTATGTGGCAGTGGCCGGGGCATCCTCGGCTCGAACGGGGGCTCCCGTGTCGCTCATCGCCGCGGTCAAGTACGACGGCGAACCCGTCCCCAACGCCCCGGTGACCTTTAGCGTGGCGGGGCCGGCCCCGTCTTCACCAGCACAGGGCGCGGCAGTCACCGGGGCCGACGGCACGGCCACGTTCACCTTCACCGCTGCGGTGGACGGCAACTACACGGTCACCGCCACAGCCTCGTTCATCGGCGCCACGACGAGCACCAGCGTGCCCGGCACGCCGCCGCCCACCGCATCGGGCTCCCACGTCGTGACCTTTACGCCGCCGTCCCCGCCGACCGTCACCCTCGCCGGCCCGGCACACCGCCAGACGGACGAGAACCTGACCGTCACCGCCACTGCCACCAACCTCGACAACCCGGCGCCTGGTACCCAGGTGGACTTCTCGGTTGTGGGCGCCGGGCAGGCCACACCCGCCTCCGGCCGGGCCACTACCGACGCCAATGGCCAGGCCACCTTCACCTTCGCCGGCAGCAGGGCCGGCAGCTACACGGTGTCGGCGACGGCGACCATCGGCACCGACACCACATCGGCCTCCCACCCGCTCACCCTGGAGATCCGCACGCTCTATCGCGAGGGCGCTCTCGTCCTCGGCCAGGGCGAAGCGAGCTCGAGCGCAGCGTTCGTCGACCCCCCCGGCCGCTTTGCCTACTTCCTGGCCGGCAACGACCTGGTCAAGGTCGACACGGCCACGCTGCAACGAGTGGGTGCCGTGCAGATCCTCGGCCCGAACTCTGCGGTCATGACCCCCGACGGCCGCTACGCCTTCGTCGGGACGTCTCGCGGCACGGTGGTCAAAGTCGATCTCGGAAACTTCCTGGTCTCGGGCACGCTCACGGTCAACGGCGGCACGCTCCCACTGACGGTGGCCGCCGTCGACCCGGGCGGCACGTTCGCCTACTTCGCATGGGATGGATCTCCCGACGGCGTGGCCAGGGTCGACCTCTCGACCTTCACCCAGGCCGGCACGCTCGATCTACCCGGTCTGCCCACCTCAGCCGTTGTCGACGCCGACGGCAGCCACGCATACATCGGTGTCGCCCGCGTCGGCGAGCCCGGCCAAGTCGTCAAGATCGATTTGGCCACCTTCCAGCCCGTCGCCTCCCTCACCTTCAACGGACGCCAAGAGGCCGCTGCCGTCTCGTCGGCCATCGATCCCGCCGGGCGGTTCGCCTACTTCGGCGCGCAGAACACCGCCCCCGGTCTGTACCACCCCGGCGCCGTCGTCAAGGTCGACCTCGACACGTTCACTCGAGTAGGGGCTGTAGGGCTCGTCGCCGACGGTGCTCCGCGATCCGCGCTGATCGATCCCGCCGGGCGTTTCGCCTACTTCGGCATGCACACGAGCCCGACCCAGGTCGTGCGTCTCGACCTGCGCGCCTTCGCCGTGACGATGGACATAGCCCTCGCCGCCGACGAAACCGGGGCGGGCGCGAGCGTCATGTCGCCCGACGGCAGCCACGCCTACTTCGGGGCTCAGGACCCGAACACCTCGACTGTCACAGGCGTCCCCCCGGGCCGCATCGTCAAGGTGGCCCTCACCCGCCCATCCGTAGCCTGGCTGGTGGTGGGAGACGACTCGTACACCACGCCGTACGCAGGGCCGTTGTCCGTCCCCGCCCCCGGAGTTCTGGCCAATGACGCCGATACCCAGGACGCCGATCCGGTGGGCGCCACCGTCGTCGACGAGCCGGCTCACGGCAGCCTCGTCATGAACCGCGACGGCTCGTTCAGCTACACCCCGACCCACGGATTCAGCGGGACCGACACCTTCACCTACAAGGTCGACGACGGCATGGACTACTCGGCCCCGGCCACGGTGTCGGTGACGGTGGCCCCGCCGCCCGAGGGCGTGCAGACGGTCGACGGCAGTGCCGTCGGCTTCGCCACCGACGTCAGCCTCTTCGGCGGCCCCGCCGAGACCCGTGGCCCGGCGCCGGCGGTGAGCCTGGCGCCCAACGGGGGGACGGCGTCGGCCACCGACCCCGACGGGGCTGTAGGCCAATACGGCCCCGCATACATCTTCGAGAACCACGGGGCGCTGACCGTGACCTCCACCGGCACCACCGGCCCGACCGGGTCGGTGACGTCGACCGCCACCGTCGAGGCCATCGAGGACAACGACCCCTTCCGCGCCCCCGGG
Source organism: Acidimicrobiales bacterium (assembly GCA_036262515.1). Classification (GTDB taxonomy): domain Bacteria; phylum Actinomycetota; class Acidimicrobiia; order Acidimicrobiales; genus JAHFUS01. Next base: position 3,223 of record DATAIT010000061.1, read on the forward strand.
CCGAACGGCCAGGTGCGAAGCACCTGCACGGCGACGCGCTCGGGCCTGACCGGCTCGGCCCGGGTGGTGGGCGGGCGCCTGGTCGTCCACACCGATCCCTCGACGGGCGAGGCGACCGAGGAGGTCGCCTTCCCGGCCACCTGGGACCCCGCCCCCAACACCACCTACGAGGGTGCCCTCGACCACGTGGGCGACCGGTGGCGAATCGTGTTCAACGAGCACGTCCACGGTCCCGACTCGATCACCGTCAACGCCGTGCACCTGTACCTGCTGGGCCCGGCGGCGGTGGGCGACATGGTCATCGCCTCCTCGCGCTGCGGGATCGAGAGCTCCGACGCCAACGCTGCGCCCCACGGGGCCGACGACGCCTACGCCGCCACCACCGGCCAGACCCTGACCATCCCCGGCCCCGGCGTCGTGGCCAACGACACCGACCCCGACGGCGCCGCCCTGTCGGCGTCGATCGTGTCGCCCACGCCCCCGCCGACGTCGGGCGGCGGCACCTGGGCCTTCCCCGGCCAGCCCGCCCACGGCACCCTTCGCCTGGGCGCCGACGGGTCGTTCACCTACACCCCCGAGCCCGGCTACAGCGGCCCCGACGCGTTCACCTACCGGGTCTTCGACGCCCGGGGCAGCAGCGACACCGCCACCGTGGCCCTCGACGTGGCCCCGTTCACCGGTCCGCGGGTCTCCATCGGCGACGTGTCGGTGTCCGAGGGCGATGCCGCCACCCGGGCCGCCATCCTCACCGTCAGCCTGTCCAAGCCGTCGACCTCGGCGGTCAGCGTCGCCTACGCCACCGCCAACGGCACCGCCACCGCCGGCTCCGACTACACGGCCAAGTCGGGAACGCTGAGCTTCGCCCCCGGGGCCACCTCGGCCAAGGTCAAGGTCCCCGTCGCCGGCGACACC
>DATAIT010000062.1 GCA_036262515.1 Acidimicrobiales bacterium
GATGGTCACGGACCAGCCGGCAGGGGCTCAATCCTTGTCGACGCTATCGCTCGACCGAGAGTGCCAAGCGCCCGCTTGCGGTCGTCTCAGAGTTCTTCCCAGAACGCGGAACACTCGGGCGCAAGAGCGTCGTAGTAGTCGAGATCGGCGGAAAAGAGTGACTTTAGCTACCCAGGGTGTAGCACGTAGCCACGAAGGCGCACCTGTATCGGTTCGTGGACGCGACTCGGTGCCTGCAGCCAGCCTCGACTCCCCGCCGGCGGCCCTGGTGAGACTCGATCTGGATGCCGTGCGGGCCCTGGCCGGGCACGTCGCTCGGGCTGATCTGCCTAATCGCTGAATACCTGCCCGGTACAGTCGTTCTCGTACGCAGCGGCCGCCGGAACGGGAACATGCCGATGATCGCCGATGAGATTGAGTATTCCAGCACGGTCAGCCACCTTCGCAGGTTTGAGGAGGCCGCCCGAAACCTGGAGGGACGGGTCGCAGCTGAGCGCTCGAAGCTTGCCGAGTTGGAACTTGCCGCTGTCCGCGCGCTGGCCGCCGACCTTCGAGTCGAGGTCGAGCGCTACGAGCGCCTGCGCACCGAACTCGGGTTTAGGCGGGACCAATGAAGATCACGGTCAACATCGACCCCGCGCTGTTGGCTGCCGCGGCGGCGGTACTCGGTACCTCCACCAAGGTCGACACTGTGAACGGCGCCCTGGCCGAGATCGCCACCAGGCCCCGTCGGGCCGCCGCAGTTGAGCGGCTGCGCACGGCGACGGACGATCTTGGGGATGTCGAGACCATGCGGCGAGCGTGGCGCTGAGTCAGACGCGGTTCCACGCGCGATGTCGGCGACACAGGTGTGTCGCTTGTCATCAATTTGTCATCACTGCTCCGGAAAACTGCCCCGAAACGGGCACTACAGCGAATTACAAGACGTCATGGAGACGCCCCGGAAAGTGCCTCTGAGCTGGACTGATGTGAATTACATGCTATGTGACATTACGCCACGGGCATGAGTTCAACTCCCCCCTCCGACACCACTGGCGACTCGCGAACGTGCTGGTCAGCAACGCGGACGCGACCAGCGACCCGGGCACCCTGATTTCGGCCAGACGCAGGAGGGACCCTCGACGGTGTGGCCGCCCGACGGTGGAGGGTCAGTTTGTGGCCCGTTCCGGCGGTCGAGCACGTGACCGATGGCCGACCGCAAGGGGCCATGGGCGACGCGGCGTTCCCTCTTGTACCTTCTGTAGGTCCGGCAGGTGTGTTGAGGGTCGTGCAGGACCGCCTCGCTAGAACGAGGACGTGTGTCTCTAGCCCCCCATCGGGGGGATGAACCCGAGCTGGGTCAGCATGCCCAGCTGGTCAACCACCGCCCAGTGTTCGGCCAACTTGCCGTCGGCGTAACGGCCGATGTGGACCTCGTCCCAGGAGGCGGACTTGTTCGAGGGGGGCATTCCCATGAACTCGCCCGTCATCGTGCCGCTCGCCCGGATGAGGCCGATGTGGGTGTCACCGTCCTGCCATTGAGCGGTGATCTCGTACTTGAAGTCCGGAAACGCGGCCCGGAGAGCGGTCACGAACGGCGCCAGCGATGCACGACCAGGGGGAAAACCCGGTGGAAGGGGCAGGTTTTCGACGAAGTCCTCGGACAGCAGCTCGTCGATGAGCTCGATCTTGCCCTCGTTGAACACCTCCAGAGGGATACGGCGGTAGTTGGCGGCATCGTCAGTCATGAGTCCTCCTCCATGGTCGACACGACGTCCCGCGTCGAGGCGAAGGCAGAGTAGCTGCGCGAGATTGCCGTGAGCCGCGCATCCGACATTCTGCAGATTTCACCGGGGGCGTACCCCCGCCGGCACTACCGGCGATAGCCAGGGTGAGATGTTCCGCCGCAGCCGCATCGACGACGCAGCCATCGGGGATCTCCTCACCGGCAATGGGGCCGGCGACGAAACCCTGGCTGCGTTCGTCGAGGAACTTCGTTGCGTATCGAGGGGACCGGTCCCGGTCCCCTCAACGCAGCTGGCGGCCCTGCTGGCGAACGGATTCTCACCTGTGGTCGGGGGCCGCATCGGCGGCGCCCGCCGGTGACGTGTTCGTGCCGGCGGTTCGGTCCGCCTTGCAGGCCCCTTGGGCACACCCTTGGGCACACCCGAGGCGCGTCGTCCTCGTGGCGCTCGGCGTGGGCGTCGCAAGCCTGATGGCAGCCGGCGCAGCCGGGGCGCTGCCTGCGGGCGCGCAGCACGCCATGTCGACCGCCGTCGAGGCGGTGACGCCGTTCTCGTTCCCCGACCGGGCCAACGACAGCGCCGACTTCGGACGCAGGGTCAGTACGGACGCGCGCGACGGCGGAGTGGACGGCCAGACGGTCAGCGACGACGCCGCGCACAACGGCGACACCGACCACGCCGAGCACAACGGCGACACCCACCACACCGACGGCTCCGACGACGCGCCCGGCGCCCGCAACGGTCAGGTCGGGATCGACACGGCCAACGGGACCCCTGCCGCCGGGCACGTGCCGACGTCGGTTCCCGCCGGCCCGCCCGAGACGATCGGGTCGGGACTCGACACAGCCGGCGCCACGCCGGCCGCCGGCCGCCTTCCCGAATCGGTGCCCGATCGGCCGACGAACGAGGCGTCGCCTCTCGGTGCGCCCACCGCCGGTCCGGTTGGCATCACCACGCCGACCACGTCGGCGTCGGACCCGCGCATCCCGAGCGCCGTTCCGGCACCGCGGCCATAGGTCCCGGAGCCATCGGCATTCGACGTCCGGGCGGTGCCGCCCGCCCCGTTCAGTCCTCGAGCTGCACGAGCGAGGACAGCCCCGAGATGTCGAGGACCTTCCTCGTGCTGCTCGACGGCGAGCGCAGCACCAACGGCCTCCCGCCGAGCTGACGGACGGCCTGGGCGATGGCACTCAGGCCGCGGGAATCGATGAAGCTCATGGATGCGACGTCGATGACGACGGGCCCGTCGCCCGATTCGGTCGCCTGGTCGAGGCACGCCACCAGTGCGGGGGCCGTGTAGATGTCGAGCTCGCCCTCGACGACGATGGTGGCCGTACCGTTCATCGAGACGATCTCGGCACGAAACTGCGGAATGACCACGTTGGGGAGCCCTTGCGTTGATCCTCTGCACGTCGGGGCTGCTTCCGAACGGTGCGCCTGCACAAGTATCGCGCGCTTTGGCCCCTATCGAGGCATCGCGCCAGCGGGCGCGGCGGGGTTCAGGCCCTTCGGCGGCCGAGGCGGGTCGTCACCGCGTCGACGAGCGGCACCAGTCGCGCCCGCTCGGGGACCAGCGGTGCGGTCACGCCCTCTTCGAGGGCCGCCTCGGCGCACACCGGCCCGACACATGCGGCCACGACCGGCCCGTTGAACGCTTCCCGCAGCTCGTCGGACCGCCCCGCCCCGGCGGCGAGGGCGAAGAGGTTGTGCAGCGACGGTGCCGTGGTGAAGGTGACCGCCGCGAGCGCGCCGTCGCAGGTAGCGTCGACCAGGGCCTGCGCCGGGCGGGTGTCGGCCGGCATGCTGGAGCGGTAGGCGTCGATCTCGAGGACGCTCGCTCCGGCCGCCGTCAGACTGGCCACCGAACGGGGGAGCGGTGCGCCGTGGAGCTGGAGGACCACGCGTGCACCGGCCAGGGATTCGTCGAGGAGCCGGGCGGTCAGCTCCTCGAACCGCTCGCCGGGCGCGCGCCACCACTCGGCCAGGCCCGCGGCCCTGTTGGCCGACGCCGCCTTCGCGCCGCGGTTGGCCACACGGGCCCGCGCCAACGCCGACACGAGGTCCTCCCGGCGTCCCCAGCGTTCGGCTGCCGCCAGCCACGCCCGCATCCCGTACCCGGTCGAGGCCAGCAAGTAGTCCGGCGGTTCGGCGATGACGGCGTCGGTGGCCGCCCGCAGCGCAGCCTCGTCCCCGGCGGCTGCCAGCGCGAGCGTGGGGCCGTGCTGGGTTCGGGCGCCGCGGGCAGCGAACATCCGGGCCTGCTCGTCGGCCCGCCGTTGGGCGGTGATGCCGATGGTCAAGCCGGCGAGGGTGCCTCCGTCCACGGACTCCATCGTCGCGCCGCTCCCGCCGCGCCCGGCGCGCCCTGCGCCGGCCGGCCGCCGCCGCCGCCCGACCGAGGGTCAGTCGGTGGGCCCGCCGGATCCGGGCACCCGGTCCACCAACCGGTAGCCGACGCCCGGCTCGGTGACGAGGCGAGGCGCGGCCGGGTCCTCGTCGAGCTTGCGCCGCAGCTGGCTGGCGTACACGCGCAGGTACTGCGTCTCGGTCCCGTAGGCCGGGCCCCACACCTCTTGGAGGATCGTGCGGTGCGTCACCACCCGTCCCGGCCGGCGAGCCAGCACGGCGAGGAAGCCGAACTCCTTGGGCGTGAGCTCGACGGGGTGCCCGCCCACGCTGACCTCGTGGCGGGCAAGGTCGATCCGCACGTCTCCGACCTCAAGCACGACGTCGTCGAGGTCGCCGGACCGCGGCCCGTGGCGCATGGCGACGCGGACGCGGGCCATCAGCTCAGGCATCGAGAACGGCTTGGTGACGTAGTCGTCCGCACCCTCGTCGAGGGCGGCGACCTTGCGGTCGTCGGCTCCCTCGGCGCTGAGCACGATGATCGGCACGCCGGAGATGGCCCGCAGCCGCCGGCAAACCTCGATGCCGTCGAGATCCGGTAGGCCGAGGTCGAGGACGATCACCGACGGCGCCTCGGCCGCCGCCCGGTCGAGCGCCTCCTCGCCCGTGAGCGCAGCGGACACCCGGTGCCCGCGTGCGGTCAAGGCGGCAGTGAGGACCCTCACGATGGCGGGCTCGTCGTCCACCACGAGCACGGGACCCGTGGCCTCACCCACGGCGCACCGGCAGGGTGAACGAGAAGCGGGCGCCGCCTCCGGGCGCGGGCTCGACGTCGATGGTGCCACCGTGCGCTTCCACGATGGCCCGGCAGATCGCCAGGCCCACACCGCTCGACGAGCTGCCGTCGCCGCGCCGGAACGGCTCGAAGATCCGCTCGCGCTCGAACCGGGCCACGCCCACACCCTCGTCGGCCACCGTCACCTCCACCATCCCGTCCCGTGCGCGGGCGTCGATCCGCACGGTCGTACGGGGCGGCGCGTGCCGGGCGGCGTTCTCCAGCAGGTTCGACAGCACCTGATCCACCTGGGTGTAGTCGGCGTCGACCAGGGGGAGGTCGTCCGGCAGGTCGACCTGCACGCGGACCTGGCGGAACAGGCGCGACAGGCGCCGGACCCGATTGGCGACCAGCTCGTCGAGGGCGACGGCCTGACGCTTCGGGCGCAGCCCTCCTGCTTCGATGCGGCTCAGGTCGAGGAGGTTGGCCACGATGCGATCGAGACGTTCGGCCTCGTCGCCCACCAGCGCCAGCAGCTCCTGCTTCGTCGCCTCGTCGTACGCCGCGCCTCCGCCGAGGTCGGACGTGACGGCCCGGATGGTGGCGAGCGGCGTGCGCAGGTCGTGGGACACCGAACGCAGCATGGCCGAGCGCTGGTGGTCGACCTGCTCGAGGACGGCCAGGCGGTTCGCCTCCTCGGCCAGTCGCTCGCGCTCGGCCTCCACCACCTCGTAGCGGTTGTGCAGTGAGGACAGCTCCTCGGTGGCCAGGTCGACCGTCCGGCGCCGGGCCTCCTCCCGAGCCACCAGCGTCCCGACGACCCCGGCCACGGCCGCGAACACGCCGAGGGCGACGGCGTCCTCCACGATGGCGACCTTCACCGTCCAGTAGGGGCGCAGGAACGCCACGTTGTAGAGGGCGGCGGCGACGGCAGCGGTGACCAGGGCGGCCCGGCGCCCGCCGAACACGGCGCCGGCCACGACGGGGACGACGAGGAGCAGCGCAGGCGTGGCCGGACTGGTCGAGCTACGGACCGGCACGAGGCCGATCGTCACCGCCGCGCACAGCCCGACGCCCACCAGCAGGCCGGGGGCGAAAGCGGGTTCACGAGGCGGCAGCCTGCTCACGGGAAGATCTTTGCGCGATCTTTGCGCGTCCAACGAAGTCCTTGCGCCATCTTGATGCGGGCCCGTCGTCTACTGGACGGGTGCTCACCGTCCTGAAGCGGGTGATGGTCGGCCGGCCCCTCTCGTCGGCCGAGCAGGACGAGCAGCGCCTGCCCAAGTGGATCGCCCTGGCCACGTTCTCGTCGGACCCGATCTCCTCGACGGCGTACGCGACCGAGGAGATCCTGTTCGTCACGGCCGTGGGCGCCTCCAGCCTCTCGCTCGGACTGTCCAAGCTCGTGCCCATGGCCATCGCCGTGGCCGTCCTCCTCGCCATCGTGGTGACGTCGTACCGCCAGACGATCCACGCCTACCCGAGCGGTGGCGGCGCCTACATCGTGAGCCGGGAGAACCTCGGTGAGTACCCCGCCCTGGTGGCTGGTGCCTCGCTCCTCGTCGACTACATCCTCACGGTGGCCGTGTCCGTGTCGGCCGGCGTGGCCGCCATCATCTCCCTGCCGTCGTTCCGCCACCTCGCCAGCGAGCGCGTGCTCATCTGCCTCGGGTTCGTGGTGCTGCTCACGGTGGGGAACCTCCGGGGCCTCAAGGAGTCCGGGAAGATCTTCGCCGCTCCCACCTACATCTACATCTCCGTCCTGGGGCTGCTGGTCGTCTACGGCCTGGGGCGCGTCTACCTGGGCCACATCGAGCCGGTGCCTTTCGACGCCAAGGCGGCGGAGGGCGTGGCCAAGGCGGGCGGCTCCCTCACCCTGTTCCTGCTCCTGCGTGGCTTCTCGTCGGGCGCCGTCGCCCTCTCGGGCGTCGAGGCCATCTCGAACGGCGTGCCCGCCTTCCGGCGGCCCGAGTCGAAGAACGCGGCCACGACGCTCACCGTCATGGGGCTCATCCTCGGCACGCTGTTCTTCGGCGTCACCCTCCTGGCCAGCCACCTGGCGCCGTACCCGAGCCACGACGAGACGGTGATCTCCCAGCTGGGTCGGGCCGTCTTCGGCGAGGGGATCATCCACACGGTGCTGCAGTTCGCCACCGCCGGCATCCTCATCCTGGCCGCCAACACGGCGTACGTGGACTTTCCCCGGCTGTCGAGCATCATCGCCAGGGACGGCTACCTGCCCCGCCAGTTCGCCAACCGGGGCGACCGGCTGGTGTTCTCCAACGGGATCGTCTTCCTGGCCGTGGCTGCGTCCGCCCTCCTGGTGGCCTTCGGCGGGCTCACCAACCTCCTGATCCCGCTGTACGCGGTCGGTGTCTTCACGTCGTTCACCCTCAGCCAGGCCGGGATGGTGCGGCACCACAATCGGCACCGCCACGAGAACTGGCGCCGCGGTATCGCCATCAACGCCGTAGGAGCGGTGGCCACCGGCGTGGTGCTCCTGATCGTGGCCGTCACCAAGTTCGCCGTCGGGGCATGGCTCCCGATCCTGGTGGTGCCCGCCATCATCACCCTGTTCCGGTCGATCCGGCGGCACTACGCCTACGTCGAGGGCCGCCTGGCCGTGCGCCCGGGCCAGTTCAAGCCCCGTTCGCTCGACCACACCGTGGTCGTGCTCGTCGGCCGGATCCACAAGGGGACGCTGCTGGCGCTCGATTACGCCCGCTCGCTGCGACCCAACCACCTGGTGGCGCTGGTCGTGGCCTTCGACGACGAGGACCAGGAGCGCATCGAGCACCACTGGCAGGAGTTCGGCTTCGACATCCCCCTGGAGGTCGTGGGCTCGCCCTACCGGGAACTGGTGTCACCCGTCGAGGAGTACCTCGACGAACTCGACGAGCGCTGGGACAGTGATGCGATCACGGTCGTCATTCCGGAGTTCGTGATGGGCCTGCGCAGCGTGGCGAACGCCCTTCACGGCCAGAGCGCCTTGGCCCTGAAGATCGCCCTCCTCGATCGTCCCGGCACCGTCGTGACGTCGGTGCCGTTCCACATCACCCCCGATGCCGATGCCACGGAGGTCCCCGACGTGCTCGTCGCCGACGGCGTGGCGAGCTCCGGCGACGGTGCTGCCGGCGACCACGCGGCCTCTCGCGAGCAGGCGGTCACCGCGGCAGGCGGGCAGTCCCCGCCCCCGAGCCCGCCAGGGACATAGGACGGCGGACGCACGCCGATGGAGTCCGTCAGCGGCGGCTCGATGCCCCTTCAGGTTCCCCGCTTCGTCATCCTGGGCGCCGATTTCGCCAAAGGCGTGGTGGACCTGCTCGAGGGGCTCGACGACCTCCTGCGGTACGGCGCCCTGGATGCGTCGCAGGTGCGCCTGGTGACCCGCGGCCGCCGGGTGCAGGGCCCCGAGGTCCACGAGCGCCTGGCCGAGCTGGTGGCCCAGATCGCGGCGGCGCTCGAGGAGCAGCTGGAGGAGCAGCTCTGACGAGCACCGGTGACGGGCCGGCGGGGGCGCCCCGGCTCTCCGGCCCGGCGGCCGGGCTGTGCGATGGAAGTCCCGAAAGGTAGCGTTGGCCCTTGGCCCCGCACGCGCCGGTACCCGACCTGTCGCTGGTCATCCCCGTCTTCAACGAGGAGCGCCGGCTGGCCGACTCGTTGCTGCGGCTGGACGGGTTGGCCGACGCCGTCGGGGTGACGGCGGAGGTGATAGTGGCCGACGACGGCAGCTCTGACGGCACGGTCGAGATCGCCCGCCAGTTCGCCGCCACCCCTGGCCGGCGGTACACACTGCGCGTCGTCGAAATCGTCCACCGCGGCAAGGGGGCGGCCGTGCGGGCCGGTCTGCGCGAGGCCCGCGCCCCGGTCGTCGGGTACTGCGACGTCGACCTCAGCGCCGGCCTCGACGCCCTCGCCGCCCTCTACGACGAGGTCAAGGGCGGCGCCGATCTGGCCATGGCGTCGCGCGGGCTGGCCGATTCCATCCTCGAGACCCGCCAGCCCTGGTACCGGGAGCGGGCGGGCCGGGTGTTCAACAGCATGCTGCGCCACCTGGTCGACATCCCGTTCCGGGACACTCAGTGCGGTCTCAAGCTGCTCAGTCGCAAGGCGGCCGACGAGATCCTGCGCCATCAGCGGATCGACGGCTTCGCCTTCGACGCCGAGATGGTCGTGCTGGCCCATCGCCTCGACCTCGACATCCGCGAGGTGCCGGTGCGGTGGTCGCACGACGCGGCCAGCAAGGTGTCGATGGTGCGTGACTCCATGGCCATGTCGCGCGATGTCGTGCGCATCGTCCGGCGCCTCCGGGTCGGGAAGCTCCAGGCGCTGGGCGTGCCGGCCGCGGCCGCCCTCGACGTCATGACCAGCTCCGAGAAGGAGCACTGGTGGTACGTCGCCAAGCGGCTCCTGATCCGCCGCTACTGGCAGGCGGAGCCGCTCTCCGGCCGGTGCATCGACATCGGCTGCGGGGGCGGGGCGGTGCTGGCCGACGCAGCCGGCTCGATGCCCGCCTTCGGTGTCGACCTGTCACCCCGCGCCCTCGAGCACGGCCAGAGCGTGGGCCTGTCGATGCTGGCCCGCGCGGAGGCGGGAGCGCTGCCGTTCAGCGACGACTCCTTCTCGATCGCGTTCGCCCTCGACGTGCTCGAGCACCATCCCTCGCCGGAGCGGCTGCTCGCCGAGGTGCGGCGCATCCTCACCGACCAGGGGATGTTCGTGGTCTCCGTCCCGGCCTTCCAGTGGATGTGGAGCTACGCCGACCACGTGCTCGGGCACTACCGCCGGTACACCAAGCCGCAGCTGGTCGCCGAGCTCACCAGGGCCGGCTTCACGATCGAGCGGGCGACCTACTTCCATTCGTGGCTGCTGCCGCTTGCGTGGCTGTTCCGACGGATGCGATCGCTCACCGGCCGTGTGGAGAGCGCCGACGACTTCGCCGTCCATCCGGTGCTCAACCGGCTGCTCCTCGCCGTGTGTCGCCTGGAGCAGCGGTGGCTCACGACGCACGAGGTGCCCTTCGGGCTGTCGGTGCTGGCAGTGGCCCGTCCGGCGCGGCGTGGGGCGCCGGCGGGGGCTGCCTGACCGCTGCGCCGAGCCGTCCCGTCGCCTCTAGGTCGGGCGCCGGCCTCCGAAGAGGGCGAAGGGGCGGGCCGGGACCCCGAGCGGCACACCCTCGGCGGCCGACTCGAGATCGGCGCCCATCTTGCGGTTGGTGACGAACGGGGGGAACAGGCCGAACCGCTCGAAGCGCACGTCGACGAGCCCGGCTGCGCTCATGATCGGCATGATCTTGTTGGGCCGCATCGACAGCATGCCCCGCTCGGGCTGCCAGGACATCTCCGGCGTGGCGAAGATCTGAACGTAGTAGAGCGGGTTCCACGGGTTGGGCTCGAGAAAGGCGACCCGGCCGCCGGGCCGGACGAGCGCAGTGGCCATCTGGACGCACGCGTCGAGGTCGTGCACGTGGTGGAGGACGAAGAAGCCGATGACTGCGTCGAACGAGCCGAGCATCTCCGGCGGGCACTCCAGCAGGTCGTGCGCGTGCAGGGGGATACCGGCGGCGCCCGGCGTCGAGCGGAGCTGCTCCAACAGGCTGGGGGACAGATCGAGGCCCTCCACTGCGACCCCGCGCTCGGCCAGCAGAAGGGTGTAGCGCCCGAGCCCGCAGCCCACTTCGAGTACCCGGTCGCCGCTCGTGATGGCGGCGAACTCGGCGACCCGGTCGACGTGGCGCCGCAGGTACCGCGAGCCGGTGGGCTTGAGGGTCCGCTGGTCGGTGCCCTCGAAGTAGTCGCGCTGGCGCTGGTTGTGCAGGCCGATATCGGGCCCGTCGACGACTGTCATGGCCGCACGCAGTCCTCTCTTCAGGGTGTAGGGCGTGGCGCGAGGCGCATCCTAGCCGTTTGACCCATTTGCCCGGTGGACGCGAAGGTAGGGTTGGCCCGCGGGTTGGAGAGCTCGGCGTGTCGCTCGTTGGCGCAGTCGCCCGGTGACCGTGTGGCGGATGTGTGACTGGAGAGCGGTTGCTTCGAGATCGGGGTCGGGTGGCCCCCAAACCGGTGCGCGGGAGCGACCCAGGCGGCACTGACGACGGCCGCCCGTCCGGGACTGTCCTCGACGAGGGGGCACACGAGCGGGGCCAGGCCAAGCGGGCCGTCGTCGTGGTGGTGCTGGTGTGGCTCGCCTTCGTGCTCCCCACCTTCGCCGGCCAGGTGCGATTCCCCGTCGACTTCGCCGGGTCGCAGGACGGGCGTCCGACGGTGCTCGCCAATCCCGAGCAAGGGGACGCCTATTACCTCTACCCCTGGCACCACTACCTGGGCGAGCGCCTGGCCCACGGCGAGGTGCCTCTGTGGGACCCCCACCGGTTCGGCGGCACGCCGTTCGCGGCGGACATCGCCGTCGGGCTCTGGTACCCACCGAACTGGCTCTACGCCTTCGGCCATCCACTGCACGTGTTCACGGTCATCTCGGTGGCCTCGGGCCTGATCGCCCTGCTGCTCGTGTACTGGTTCCTGCGGGTGCTGCGCCTGCACCCCTATGCGGCGGCCTTCGGCGCCATCGGGTTCGCCTTCTCGGCCTTCATCGTGAAGTGGGCGACCAACGAGCCCGTCACCGCCTCGGTCATCTGGATCGCACTCCCGCTCGGGGGTCTCGAGGTCGCCCGCCGCGGCAAGCGGTGGCGCGGCACCCTGCTGGCGGCCGCCGGGCTCGCCCTCGCCGTCGTCGGCGGGCATGCCCAATTGGCGCTCTTCGTGTGGCTGACGGCGTTCGTGTGGACGGCCATAGACCTGGCCGCCACGACCGTGCATGCTCGCCGGGCCGGTCTGCCGCTGGGGGTGCTTCCCCGCCGCCTCGCTGCGGCAGCCGCTCCCGCCGCCGTCGCGGTGGCGCTGGCGCTCGGACTGACCGCCGTGCAGCTCCTTCCGACGAAGCAGATGGTCGACGGCATCGTGCGCCAGAAGACGACGTGGGAGGTGGCACGGGCGACCTTCCTTCCCCGCCGGCATGCCGCCACCTTCCTGCTGCCCGATTACCTGGGGAGCCCGATCGACCACAATTACGACGGTCCCGGCGTCAACTACACCGAGACGATGGCGTACGCCGGGATCCTCACGCTCCCGCTCGCCCTCTACGGCGCGCTGCACCGCCGGCGCCGGGTCGTCCTGCTCTTCGTCACCCTGACCGCGATCGGATTCCTGTCGATCGTCGGGACGCCGTTCTACCGCCTCGTCATTGCCGCGCCTGGTCTGTCCCGAGGTCTGTTCGCCACCAGGTTCATCCTCCTGGTCGATTTCGGACTGGCCGGTCTGGCCGCGCTCGGCGTCGACCGCCTGGTCCGGCGCGAGCGGCTCCGTCACGGACGCGCCGTCCTCGGGGGATCGTTCGTCGCCTCCCTGGTCGGCGTCGGGTGGCTGACGCTCGGCCGCCCCGGCACGTCATTGCCAGCCTCGTACATCCTCCCGCTCGGGGCCCGGGCCACCGCCGTGCTCGTCCTCGGCGCCGGCGCCGTCGCCGTGATGATGAGGGTCCCCTCGTGGTCCGGCCGCATGTCGGTGGCGCTCATCCTCGTATCGGCCTCCGACCTGTGGATGACCGGTTACCGCTTCAACCCGTTCCACGCCGCTCGACCCGTGTACACCGCGCAGCCGCCGATCGGCGACCTTCGGTCGGTCCCCGGCGTGCGGCCCCGGTACGCCAGCATCGGCACGTACATCCTCCCGCCCAACGCCGCCATGGTGCACGGGCTCTACGGGCTCGACGGATACGACCCGCTCATCGCCCTCCCGATGGTGGAGCTCGTCGGCGTCGCCGAGGACCAGCTGGCGCGGGCGCACAGCAACTTCCTCGGGCCTTTCCGGCCGGCGACGGCGGCGTCGCCCATCTTCGACCTGCTCGGCGTGGACAACCTGGTGGGCCAGATCGAACGCGTCGACGCCGAGGCGTCGGTGGGGCGGCCCATGCTCGCCCGGCCCGGCGCCTTTCCGCCTGCCTTCGCGGCCACGTGCTGGGAGTTGACGCAGCCGGACCGGGTGCTGGATCGCATCTCCACCATGAGCTCGCCCGCCCTCCGGGACACCGTGGTGGTCGACGACGTCCCCGCTGCCCGCTCGGCGCTCCATGCGACCGCCGGGCGGGGCTGCACGGCCGGCGAGGTGCGGGTCACGCGCTACGAGCCCGAGCGGGTCGTGATGGACTCCGAGGCGGCGAGGCCGTCCCTCGTCGTGCTGACCGACTCGTGGTTCCCCGGTTGGGAGGCCACCGTGGACGGGAAGCACGTCGACGTCCTGCGCGTGGACCACGCGCTGCGGGGCGTCGCCGTGGGCGCCGGGCGCCACGAGGTCGTCATGCGGTTCCGGCCCCGGCCCTACCGCACCGGTGCCGCCATCAGCCTGGCGACGATCCTCGGGCTCACGGGTGCGGTCGCCGGGCGGACGCTGCGGCGCAGACGAGGCCCGCCCGGCTCACCGCGGCGGCGATGAGCCCGCCGTCGACCAGGTCGATCCGCCTGCTGGCGCCGGCGACCGTCGGCGCCGCCATCGGCATCGACACGGTCCTCGCCGCCCTCGTTCTCATCAAGCCCCCGCCGGGCATGCAGGACAAGCTGACCGTCAACGGGGTGCAGAACATGCGTCCCGAGCGCGACACCTTCGTCTACCTGGCTGCGGGGCTGCTGTCGGTGCTGGCGTCGGTGGTGCTGGCCCGGATGCCGGGAATCGTGCGTCTCCGTCCGGGCCGGGCACCTCGGTGGCTGCCTCTGGTCGCGGCCGGCGCGACCATCGGCGCCGCCACCGCAGCCTTCGTCCACGTGCGCCAGATCCTGCCCCTCAGCGCGTCCGCCGGTCACCTCTATCTCGCCGTGTCGCTCGCTCTGGGCGGGCTGTGCGTCCTGGCCGTCATCGCCGCCTGCACCGCCGGCTCGGGCGAGGTCGCAGCGTCGTCGGAACCGGAGCCGCCCCGCCCCTCGCCGAAGCTGCGCTTCGGCGTCGTCGACGTGGCCGTGTTCGCCCTCGTCGTCGGCGTCGTCTACCTCCCCGGTTGGCGGCTGCTGGCCGGGAACGCCTTCGCCGGCGAGGCCTCTCTGCACCTCGACTTCTTCGCATTCGGGCCGGCGCTCGTGTTCCGGGCCGGCGGCGCCCTCGGCACCGACCTGCATTCGTACTACGGGGTCGGATGGCCGGTCGTCTTCTCCCTGATCAATCCGCTCTCCTACGGGCACATCATCCGTATCGAGGTCGTCTACGGCTGCATGTACTACTGCGGCATCTACGTGCTGCTCCGGATACTGGCCGGTGACCGGCGATGGGCGCTGGGAGGGACGGCACTGGCCATCTTGTTCCAGCTGTTCTCGGGTTGGCCGGCCGGGCTCGTGCTGTGGCGGTTCCCGTCGGCCACCGTGATGCGCTGGCCGTTCGACGTCTGGTGCTTCCTCGCCTGCGCCCTGCACCTCCGCACCCGGCGCACCACGTGGCTCGTGATGGCCGCTGGCCTTGTGGGTGCGGCCGTGGTGTTCCAGACGGACACCGGTCTGGCACTGGGTCTCGCCTTCGCCTTCTTCGTGGCCTGCCTGTGGGCGATGGACGGGAGGCGCTGCCTGGCCCCGCTTGCCTGGTCGGCGGCCGCCTCGCTCACCGTCGTGGTCGTCGGGCTGGGCGTGGCCAGCCGGTGGACCATGCTGTCGTCGGCCTTCCGCGACGGGTGGCTGGAGAACCTCCGTCTGTCGGCCGGCGGGGCAACCTTCCTGCCGTTGACCACGGCGCCCCCGACCCGCAGCGTCATCCTCTTCGTCGGGATCGCCGCGACCTACCTGGCCGTGTTCGGCGGCTCGACCGTGCTGCTGAACGTCCGCCGGCTTTCCGCTGATGCCGTCATGCTCGGGTGCGTGGCGCTGTACGGGTTCCTGACCCTCTTGTACTTCGTGGGGCGCTCGCATCCGTACAACCTGTTCCGGCCGACGGTCCCGTTCGCCATCCTGATCGCCGCCGGCGGGGGCATCGCCCACCGGGAATGGGCCGGGCGCCGGCGCGCCAAAGGCCAGCCGACGGTCGCGAACGGCGTCATCGCCTGGGCGGCGATGTGCACGGCGGCCGTCATGCTCGGAACCCACCCCGGCGCCGAGCAGTACCGCGGCCTGATACGGGCGGCCGTGACCGACGAGCCACCGCGTGGGATCTGCCTGTTCGAGAACCCCGACGACGTGTGCGGGCTCGCCCCCGAATCCCAGCACACGGTCGACGAGCTGCGCAGACTGGCAGGACGACTGCGCGGCCTCGGGTCCGCGCGCAGGTCGGTGGCCGTCCTCGACGAGATCGGCCCGCTCATCGTGCACATGGCGGGCGGCCTGCCCTGGGGCCGGTACCAGCCCGCGTTCGCAGGAATCTTCACCAAGGACCAGGTGGAGGCGGTGCGGCGGGATCTCGACGAGGACCCTCCCGCCTTCGTCGTCATGCGGGCCGAGTCCGTCGCCACCCCGTACTACATCGACATCTGGCGCGAGCTGCGACCGGCGGTCGAGGACGGCTACGTCCGGGACAGCCGGCACGGCGTGTTCGAGATCTGGTCGAGAAAGGACGCCCCGCTTCTGATCCGGTAGGAGGCCGGGTCCTGCCGAGGGCGGCCGCTACCGCCCGTCGCCCCCTGTGGCGGCGACGTCGCCGGCGGCGCTGCCGTTCCGGGCGACCTCCGCCGTGGCGTCCTTGTCGGCCTTCGTGTCGATGGCCGCCCACAGGTCCTCCTCGAGGCGGTTGATGCGCTCGCCGTGGCGGTTCAGCGAGTCCCACAGGCGCACGTTCGACTCGTTCAGGGTGAGCAGGCCGTTCACCCGCTCGGCGGCCTGGATCCGCTCCAGCTCCCGGTTGACCTCCACCAGCGCGGCGTCGATCGACCACAGGGCGCGCTGGACCCCCTGGTCGACGGTGCGCTGGTAGTCGGCGTAGTGGGCGATGGCGCGCAACACCGTCTTGCGGGCGATGCGGGTGAGGGCGCCGAAGCGGCCGGGCGCCTCGGGAGCGGGCCCGTAGAGCGGGTCGTGGACGGCGCGGTCGACGTCGGGAAGCGACGCGGCGCCGATCCCCGAGGACGGCGCGACCACGGGCTCGGCGATCGGCCGGGTGCCGGCGGGCACCGGCTGGTCGTCGCGCCGGCGCTGGAGCAGCACCACGTCCTGGAAGTCGAGGGAACCCTGGAGCACGTACGCCTTGACGGTGAAGAACCCGCTCCAGTGGTCGAGGACGTACCAGGGCGCATGGAAGGTGGAGTGGTAGCCGTCGTTGTGTGGGCCGCCGACGTGGCTGTCGTTCTTCAGGAACGAGATGCCCCGGCGGCGGACCTCGTCGCGTACGAGGCTCGGGTTGCCTCCGGCGTTCTTCGACCCCTCCTCGAAGTCCCACAGGGCCTTCTCGCCGTGGACCGTGAGCACCACGAGCCCGCCCGGCCTGGTGACCCGGCGCAGCTCGGCCAGCCAGAGGTCCTGGTGCTCCTCGTCGAGATGGGTGAAGACGCTGTGGTTGTAGACGAGGTCGAACGTGGCGTCGGCGAAGTCGAGTGGTGGTTCGGTCCTGTTCACCTTGATGTCGGCCCACGGCAGGTTCTCCGCCGCCCACCGCACGGCCCGGGCGTCGATGTCGACGCCGTGGACCCTGGACGTGGCGGCCAGGTGCTCGAGGTGCACCAGGATGCGGCCGCACCCGCAGCCGAAATCGAGGATCTCGCCGAACGACTCGAGGCGCCGGCCGGCGATACCGAGGACGGCCTGGAGGTCACGCACCGACTGCCGGCCGGACTCGAAGAACGCGGCGCGGTCGGTGCCGCCGGCGACCCGGGACACCAGCTCGACGCCGGGCCAGGGAAGGCCGTCGTCGGGATGCCCGACGGCCTGTGCGTCGACGGGAGGCTCGGGGTGCGGATCGGTACCGGGTATGTCGGGTTCTCCAGTCCTCGTCGAGACGCCGGCCCCGTGCCGATGGAGGAGCCGCCACCGGCGCCGCTGGCGTCTTGGCGCGGAAGCTTACGGCCTTCGGAATCGGCGTCGCCGCCTCACGCATTGCGCCGCCTCTGGTCCCATCCGGCGACGGCCGGGTGCCGTCTCCGCTTGTGCGCCCGGGACCCGTCCGACCATGCTCTGCACGTGCCCCGCCAGCGCGTGCTCCTCGCCATCCTGGCCTACAACGGCCGCTCCTTCGTGCCGGCGTGCCTGGAATCGGCCGCCGGCGCCAGGGTGGGCCACCGCGACGTGGATGTCCTGGTCCTCGACGACAGCAGCACCGACGAGGGTTGGAGCGACGAGCTGCGTTCCTTGTGCGAGCCGCTCGACTTCGGCTACTACCGATCGCCCCGCAACCTCGGCATCCCGCGCAACATGAATCTGGCTCTGGGGCGTGCCGTCGAGGGTGGATACGACTACGTGTTCATCCTCAACTCCGACATCGTGATCCCCCTCAACATGGTCAACGCCATGATCCGCGTGGCGGAGTCGAACGCCGGTGTCGGCTCGGTGACGGCGTGGTCGAACAACGTGTCGATCTTCTCCCTGCCCAACATCGACGACACCGGCACCCTCAGACGGCCCGACGTGGTCGACTGGGTGTCGGCCGAGCTCGAGCGCGAGTTCGGGACGTCCGCTCTGGACGTGCCCACCGGCGTCGGGTTCTGCCTCATGATCCCGGTTCCCGTGCTGGCCAGGGTCGGCCTGTTCGACCCGGTCTACGGGCGCGGGTACTGCGAGGAGGTCGACTGGTGCCTGCGCAGCCGGGCCCGCGGCTACCGGGCCGTCCTGGCCCCGTCGGTGTTCGTGTACCACCAGGGCAACGGCTCCACCGCCGACGCCGGCATGCTCGACCGCCAGGCCACCACGGTGGCCGAGCACGAGCACATCGTCGACCTGAGATACCCGTGGTACCGGGCCGACGTCCAGGCCTTCCTCGATTCCGGCGCCCTCGAGGCGCACGTGAACCGGGCCCTGCCGGCGATCGTCTTCCGCGCCGCGGCCCGCTTCGGGTACGACCTCGAGGCCACCTGGATCTTCGGCTCCTACTCGGGCGAGCGCGTCCGGGTCGTGGTCGAACCCGACGGCCGCTCGTCGAACGCAGACATCCGGTACCGCGGGTTCCGGCTCGTGCTGCCCGTGCCCGGCGGCGACCTCGTCGCCGAGCTGCAGCGCGCCCCCGGCAAGCCTCCCGAGCGCATCACGATCCGCGATCGCGGGCTGTTCTCGGACCAGTTGCTTGCCGCCTGGGGCGGCTCGGTGCCGGTCGACGACCACTGCAGGTACCCCCAGCGGGTCTGATCCCTTGCGGGCCGCTCAGCAGGGAACGGCGAGGAGCTTCACGCCCGAGATCCCGAGCTGCGACAGCGAGCGGCGCGACAGCTCGGGCGGCAGGTGCACGACCTCCGACTGGATCTCGAGCTTGGCGACCCGCAGCGACGCGGCCAGCATGGCCCGCTGGAGGTCGTCGATCGTCACCTTGTTCAAGGTGGCGAAGACCTCGAGGAACTCGTCGATCTCCTCCGGCGTGTGCTTGGTGGTGCCTCGGACCTCGGCCTCGATCTCCGCCGGGCTGCGGATGAGGTGGACGAAGCTGTCAGGTATGCACTGCCAGAGGTGGGCGCCGTGCTCGGAGTGGTAGAGCGGCCAGATCTGGAGCATGAGGATGCCGTCGTTGCGGAGGATGCGACGGATCTCCCGGAACACGGCCACCGGCTCCATGACGTGCTCGAAGGCCGACCACGTGATGACGAAGTCGTACGACTCGTCGGGTGCGGGCAGGGTGCGCGCGTCGCAGGTGACGAACCGGAGCTCGTCGGGAAGCTGGTCGGCCACGCCCTCCTCTCTGGCCCGGCGGAGGAGCCATTCGGGATCGGTCGGGACGATGTCGAACCCGACGATCGATCGCGGCCGGGCCTTGTGGGCCACGCCCAGGTCGATGATCCCGTCACCACAGCCCACGTCGGCGACATCGGCCCCCGCCAGCGAAAGGCCGTCTCCCGCGAGGAACGAGATGACCTGGTCGGCGGCGTCGCCGTAGTGCTCCGCGAACCACGCCGAGGTCTCGCGATCGGCGGTGGAGAGGCCGACGTCGGCGGGCCGGTGTGCGTCGAGGGGTATCGCTCCGTTGGACTCCAGCTGATCGGTCATGGCCCGGTCGAGCGTAGCCGTCGGGCCGTCGGCGACCGGGTCGGTACCGGCGCCTTGCGCGCTCAGAGTGCGTTGCGGATGGCCCACACCTTCTTGGCCAGCCGGTAGGCCCGCGACCGCTGCATCTCCTCGTGGGCCTGGCGCAGTTCCTCGTGCTCGCGCTGGAGCGAGGTGAGCTGCTGGCGCATGACGGCCAGCTCCCGGCCGGTGCTCACGAGCCGCTGCGTGAGGTCGACCACCCGGGCGTTGGCCACGTCGAAGTCGTGCAGCGCCTGCACGAGCGACAGCCGGTCCATCTCGGCGCCGAGCTCGTCGCCGGTTGCGTCCTGGGGTGCGGGTTCCATCATCCTCATGTCGGGATCCATCATGGTCGGGCGAAGCCTCCTCGCGCCGGCGCCGCCAGCAGTGACCGGTAGACCTCGACCAGCTTGGCAGCGGTGGCGTCCCACGTGAAATCAGCTCCCGATCGCAGGGCGGCCGCCACCTGTCGGCGGGCCGTCGCCGGGTCGGAGAGGATCTCCTCTGCGGCGTCGGCCAGCGACTCGGGACTCCAGTCGACGGCCGTCACCGGGAGATCGCCCACCACCTCGCCGAGGGGGCCGAACGGCACCATGACCGTCGGCGTGCCGAACCGGGCCGCCTCGTAGGGAACCAGGCCGAAGCCCTCGGCCGACGTGGGGTAGAGCACGACGGCAGCATGGTGGAGGAGCCAGTTGCGTTCCTCGGAGGTCACGTCGGGAAGGGTGAACATCTCGTCCTCGCCGGCCATCTGCTCCGCCTCCTGCACGCGGGACGACCCGTATGGCACGGCGGCCCCCGCCATCACGAGGGCCAGCGCCCGGCCGCGCCGGCGCAGCTCGGCCACGACCTCGACGGCGACGTCCCGGTTCTTGTGGGCGTAATTGGTGCCCAGCACCACGGCGAACTGCCCGGCCAGAAACCCCCGGGCCAGGAGCTCGCGGGGGACCGACTCCGACTCGTCGCCCCGCAGGTGGTCGGTGCCGTTCTCCACAACCGCGACCCGCTCGGACTCGATGGGGAGGCGTTCGAGGAGGAGGTGCTGGCGGACGTCGTGGGAGATGACCACGACCCCGTCGACCTCCCCGGTGACCTGGCGCATGGCGTCGCGGTGCGCCATCCAGTCGTCCGCCGAGGCGTGGTAGATCCCGACGTGGTACGAGGTCAGGTCCTGGATCGTCACCGCCGTGCGGGCCGCGACCTTGAACCACGAGGGGTGCAGCGTGCCCACCGGCTGGAAGGGTCGGTGACCCACGTCGACCCACCCGAAGTCGGAGACGTCGCCGTCGGCCACGAAGCGGGCGTCCACCTTGGGGTCCGAGAGGATGCCGGCGGCGTAGGGAGGGATCTGGGTGGCGAGGGAGACGCACACCCGCTCCACGTCGGGACGGCGGGTGAGGGCCCCCACCAGTGAGGTGGTCTGCACCTGGGTGCCCATCTCCTTGGGCCCGAGGCACGAGCCGTCGACCAGCACCCGCAGGCCGAGGACCTTGGCTCGGCTGGCCGTGTGGACGGTGGCCAGCGCCGAGTCGTCCGATCCCGCCTGCTCGTCGAGGATCGATGCGAAGTACGGGTGCTGGCCGAGGAGCCAGCGGCGCTCGTCGTCGTCCAGCCACGGGTCGTCGAGCGCGCCGAGGTCGTACGGGCGGGCCACGAAGGTGGATGGGTCGACGACGTCGAGGAAGCCCTTGCGCCGGCCGCGCAGGCTGAAGTCGGCCAGGGCGACGGCGAATCGCAGGTCGCCGACGTCGGAGAGGGCACCGATCGCCGAGAGGGCGAACGACGACAGGAGCGTGGCCGGGCCGGCCGCGAACGGGATCGGGGCGGGCTCCTGGTGTGGCCGGGTCGTGCGCAGTATCCGCGTGATCGATTCCTCGTCGAAGCTCTCGACCTGGTGCGACACCGCCGTATTGCGGTGGGGGAAGCTCAAGAAGGCGGCTGCGTTCGAGAGGAACGAGACCGTCGCCACCCGCATGTCGGCGTCGAGGATGCGCCGGGCCGGGTCGAGGACGGCGGTGGGGAAGACCCCCCGGTCGGTCACGGCCAGGAGGTGGCAACGGTGATCCGCCCACACCTCCGTCACCAGTTGCGACGCAGACCCCGCTTCTCGGATCTCGACGTCGAGGACGGCCAGCGACGCCGCCTCCTCCGGACGGGGGGCGCCGACCACGATGGGCAGGTCGGGGTGGGACCGTCGCAGCGACGTGAGGGTCGGCGCCCACCAAGCGGCCGGGCCGGCCACGAAGACGGCCGCCGCCGCATCCGGGGCGCGGGGGCTCATGCCGGTACCGCCAGCAGCTTGACACCGGCGACGGCGAGCAGGCTCAGGGGGAAGTGGGACAGCTCGGGGGCGATGTGGAACGGCTCGTGCAGCAACTCGAGCTTCACCACGGAGAAGTGGGCGTGGAGGAGGGCCCGGTGCAGGTCGTCGAGGGTGAGGCGGTTCAGCTCCCGGAACGCCTCCAGCAGCTCCACCGTCCATCCGGGGCCCTTCTCCGGCTCCTCCAGCACCCGCCGCTCGACCTCGAACGGGTCGTGCAGCAGCTGGGCGAACCCGTCGGGGAACCAGTCCCAGAGGTGGGAGCCGTGCTTCGAGTGGTAGAAGGGCCACAGCTGGATCATCAGCGTCCCGCCCGGCCGCAGGATGCGGCGGACCTCCCGCAGGACGGCATTGGGACGGACGACGTGCTCGAACGCCGACCAGGAGAAGACGTGGTCGAAGCTGTCGTCGGCCGCCGGCAGGTGCTCGGGGCCGCAGACCTCGAACCGCAGCCCGTCGGGGAGCGAGGTCGCCACGCCCTGGGCGGCGGCCCGGGCGGCGAGGGCGCCGGTGTCCACCGGCGTCAGGTCGAACCCGACGAGAAGGGCGGGGCGGGCCTGCTGGAACACGCCGAGGTCGGTGACGCCGTCGCCGCAGCCGATGTCGGCGAGGCGTGCCCCGGCCAGGTCGATGCCGTCGTCACCGAAGAACGACACGATCTGGCCGGCCGCCCCCGCGAAGCTCTCTTCCGGCCAAGGTCCGTGGGCCAGCGGGGCGGGAGGCGGCGCGTCGGCCTTCCGCCGGCGGCTCAACATCGACGGTCTCATCCCGGCCCGATCCAACCTGGCACGAGCGAACCCTACGTGGCGCACGGACCCGGTCCCAACCCGGCAGGGGCGCCCGGAGGGCGCGGACGTGAAAGTCTTTCTGGCGCCACTCACGGCTCGAAAGGACGGGGACCTCATGCTCAAGGACTTCAAGGCTTTCCTGCTTCGCGGCAACGTCGTGGACCTGGCGGTCGCCGTCGTCATCGGCGCCGCGTTCGGCGTCGTGGTCACGTCGTTCGTCCAGGACATCCTCACGCCGATCCTCGGGATCCCCGGCAAGGCCGACTTCTCGGCGCTGGACTTCACCATCAACGGCAGCGTCTTCCGCTACGGGAGGTTCCTCAACGCCGTCATCTCGTTCGTGACCATCGCCGGTGCCGTGTTCGTCTTCGTGGTGAAGCCGGTCAACGCCCTCATGGCACGGCGCAAGACCGAGCCCGACGTCGAGAGCACCACGAGAGAGTGCCCCGAGTGCCTCAGCTCCATTCCCGTCGGTGCCCGGCGCTGCGCGTTCTGCACCGCCGCAGTGCCTGCGTCGACGTAGCGGGCCGCCCTGTCCCACCGGGCGCCGCCGCCGGGAGCGGCATGGGCGGCGGAACCGGCGAAATGGGTCGGGCTAGGTTCACGGCATCGGCGTCGACGCGAAGCCCGTGTAGTGGCGCGCCAGCCCGGTGGCGGGCGGGTCGAGCTGGCATTCCTGGCCGCGACGGCAGCCACCACCTCGGTCTCGGCCGGTGTCGTCCTGCGCCTGTGGCGAGCGGACCTGCGGGTGCCGTTCGTGTACTTCTTCGACGCCGTCTTCAACGCCACCGCCGTGAAGTCGATCCTGGAGCACGGGTGGTTCCTCCACAACCCGTCGCTCGGCGCCCCGGCCGGGCTCGACATGCACGACTTCCCGCTCGGCGGGGAGAACCTGCAGTTCCTGCTGATCAAGATCCTCGGGCTGGTGAGCGGCGACTGGGCGACGGTGATGAACGCCTACTTCCTGCTCGGCTTCGTGTTGACGGCGCTCACCGCCTACGTCGCGCTCCGCCAGACCGGCTCGTCGAGATGGCCGGCGCTGGCCCTCGCCAGCCTGTTCACGCTGCTCCCGTACCACTTCGTGCTGGGGGAGACCCAGCTGTTCCAGTCCGCCTACTACGTGGTGCCGCTCGGCGTCCTGCTCGTCGTCGACGTCCTCGGCTGGGACGTCTGGCAGGGCCCGTTCCTGGCGTTCGCCGCTCCCGACCGACGCCGGGTCGGGCTGCGGCGCTGGGTGGTCCGTGCCGGCGTCGCTGCGGTGATCGCCTCGGCCGGCTCGTACTACGCCCCGTTCACCGTCGTGCTGGTCGTCGTCGCCGCCTGCCTGCGTGTGCTGGCCGGCGACCGGCGCACCGCCCTGCGAGCGCTCGCCGTGGTGGGCATGCTGGTTGCCGTCCTCGCCGCCAACAACGCGCCGTCGCTGCTGTACCGGCACGACCACGGCGGCAACGCCGAGGTGGCCGACAGGGCACCGGGCGAGAGCGATCTCTACGCGCTGCACGTGGTCGATCTCTTCCTCCCGATCCAGGCCCACCGGCTCGCCCCCTTCGCCGCCCTCAAGGAGCGACTCGACGGCCTGTGGCCGGCCTCGCCGGTGTGGCCGGCGCCCCAGACGCCACTCGGTCTGGCCGGCGCCGCCGGACTCGCGCTGTCGCTGGTGGCGGTGGCGTCCGTTGCCGGCGTACCACGCCGGCCACCGACCCCGGCGCGGGCGCGGATGGCCCAGGTCGGCCTTCTCAACCTCGCCGCCATCGTGGTCGGCGTGGCCACCGGCCTGTCGAGCCTCCTCGCCGTGGCCGGCGTCACCGAGGTCCGGGTGTGGTCACGGCTGTCGGTCGTCATCGGGTTCCTCGCCCTCGTCGCCGCCGGCCAGGCGGTGGAGGCGGTGTGGCCCCGCCTGGCGGGTTCCCCGGCGGCCTCCCGGCTCCCTCCCCAGCTGGCCCGGTCGCTCGGAGCCGGAGTCGCCGTGCTCGCCGTCGTCCTCGGCGTCCTCGACCAGACCCAGCCCGGCATGGCGCCGCCGTATGCGGCCATCGGGGACCTCTTTGCCGGCGACCGGGACTTCGTCGCCGGCCTGGAGCGGCGCATGCCGGCCGGCTCGGCAATCTTCCAGCTCCCGCTGGCCGGCTTTCCCGAGCACCCGACCATCGCTTCCATGCCGGACTACGGGCTGTTGCGGGGGTACCTCCACTCCAAGACGCTGCGGTGGAGCTATCCGTCGATTCGGGGCCGGCCGGCCGACTGGGCGTGGAGCCTCGGCGGCCGCAGCCTGGAGGCGGTGCTCGACGGTGCCACCGCCGCCGGCTTCACGGGCCTGTACGTCGACCGGGCCGGCTTCGCCGATCGGGCCGCCGGCCTGGAGGCCGAGATGGGACGGATCGTGGGGCCGCCCACCCTCGCCAGCGAGCAGGGCCTGGTCTTCTGGGATCTCCGCGACCGCGCCGCCGCCCAGCGCATGGGACTCGGCGCAGCCGCGGTGGACCGGCTGCGCCGGCACGTCCTGGCGCCCGTCGTGCCGCGATGGGCGGAGGGCTTCGGGCGCCCCGTGGCACCGTCGTGGGTGCCGGAGCCGGTCCCGGGCCAGCGACTTTCAACCGGGGCCGACTTCGTCCCGTACCCGGCGCTGCCGGGCCGGTCGTTCGAGACGCGGCGACCGGCCGTGAGCCCGGCCGTCCTCGAGTTGCGCAACCCGCTGCCGGAGCGACGACCCGTGTACCTCCGCCTCACGGTGACGACCACGGCCGCGAAAGGCGACGTGGTGACGTTCGCAGCGGGCGGTACGGCACCCGTGCACGTCACCGCCGGCCCCGACGCCCGGCCCGGGGAGCTGGCGCTCTCCCTGGCCCCGGGCACGACCCGTGTGCGCATCACCAGCGCAGCGGGAGCAGGGTTCTCCATCGGCAACGTCCTGGTCGTCGACGACGGCTCCACGCCGTAGGCGGGGCGCTCTAGCGTCTGGCGATGGCCGACACACGATCGTTCGCATCGCGCATCACCGCCGCGTACGCGGCCGAGGGACTCGTCATCGACCTCGGCCGGGGCGTCCTCGGCGGCAAGACCGATCCCGAGGCGGTGGTGCAGCTGCCGGCCGCCATGTGCAACCGCCACGGGCTGATCGCCGGCGCCACGGGCACCGGGAAGACCAAGACGCTGCAGCTGCTGGCCGAGCAGCTGTCGGCCATCGGCGTGCCCGTCTTCGCGGCCGACGTGAAGGGCGACCTCACCGGCCTGCTCCGGCCGGGCGAGCCGGGGGACCCCGTCACCGCCCGGGCCGAGGAGCTCGGCGTGGCCTACGAGCCCGCCGGCCACCCGGTCACCTTCCTGGCCCTGGGCGGGATCGGCCCGGGCGTGCCCGTGCGGGCGACCGTCTCGTCGTTCGGTCCCCAGCTGCTGGCCAAGGTGCTCGGCGCCAACGAGACGCAGACGGCGTCGCTCTCGCTGGTGTTCCATTACGCCGACGAGGCCGGCCTGGCCCTGCTCGACCTGTCCGACCTGCGGGCCGTGCTCCATCACCTCACCAGCGACGATGGCAAAGCCGAGCTGGCCGCCATCGGCGGGATCTCGTCGGCGACGGCCGGCGTGCTGCTGCGATCGGTGACCCAGCTGGCCGACGAGGGTGGGGACGACTTCTTCGGCGAACCCGAGCTCGACGTCCACGACCTGCTGCGCTCGACCGACGGCGGCGTCGGCGTCATCAGCTGCCTCGAGCTGGCCGCCGTGCAGGAGAAGCCCAGGCTGTTCTCCACGTTCCTGATGTGGCTGCTGGCCGAGCTGTTCCAGGAGCTCCCGGAGGTGGGTGACCTGGACAAGCCCAAGCTGGTCTTCTTCTTCGACGAGGCGCACCTGCTGTTCGACGACGCCCCGAAGGAGTTCGTCGACCAGGTCGCCCAGACGGTGCGTCTGGTTCGCTCCAAGGGCGTCGGCGTGTTCTTCGTCACCCAGCTTCCCGACGACGTCCCCGACGAGGTCCTGGCGCAGCTCGGCAACCGGGTGCAGCACGCGTTGCGGGCCTTCACCCCACGCGACGCCAAGGCCCTCAAGGCGGCGGTGACGACCTACCCCAAGACCGATGACTACGACCTGGAGGAGGACCTCACCCAGCTCGGGACGGGCGAGGCGATGGTGACGATCCTGTCCGAGCGGGGGGCGCCCACGCCCGTCGTGTGGACCAAGCTCCGGCCCCCGACGTCGCTGATGGCGGCCCTCGGCGCCGACGAGGTCGACCGGGAGGCGCGGCAGTCGCCGCTGTGGTCGACCTATGCGGAGGAGATCGACCGGGAGTCGGCGCGCGAGCGGCTGGCGGCCAAGATGGCGGCGGGAGCGGAGCCGGCCGCCGCCCCGGCGAACACGGAGCGGCGCGAGCGACCGGCGGCCCGACCGCAGCCGAAGGGGAAGGAGAAGGACGAGAACGCCGTCATCGCCTACGTGAAGAGCCGCGAGGGACGCTCCATGATGAACACGGTGGTTCGCGGCGTGTTCGGTCTGTTGCGCAAGCGGCGCTGAGCGCCCGCCGGCGCACGGGTCGAGCTACGTCGACGGCTCGCCGAACGTCACGGTGACGTCGTCGTAGCCCAGGGAGCCGAGCAGGCTCTTGAGCATGCTGCGGGTGTTGGCCTCCGCCCGGGCCCGCACACCTCCGGCCCGAGCCGCCGCGTCCAGCTTCTGCTCGGCCAGCAGGTAGAGCTGGCGCTCACCGGTGGGCGTGTCGGAGAACATGCCGCCGATGCGGTCGAGGAGACCGCGCTGGCGGGATACGACCCGGCTCGACTCGGGGTCGATGCGGGCGTCGGAGAGGCGGGCGTGGGGGAGGGCGACGGTGACCGAGTGGCCGTCGGGGGACACGGTGATGGCGCCGTCGCCGATCTGTCCGAAGTCGATCGACGCGTCGACCGTCCCGGCGGCGACGAACAGCGTGCGTTCGCCCCGGATGAAGTCGGGCATGAACTTGGCGTCCTTCTCGAGGTCGACGATGACCTGGAAGTTGCCGCTGGCCGCCTGGTAGCGACTGAGGTCGGTGACCGCCTTGAGCAGCGCGGGCTGCGACCGGTCGACCGTGGTCGTCCCGAAGGGATTGTGCAGCGAGGGGAGCAGATCGACCATCTGGGCGACGGTGACCGCCCCGATGGTGACGAGCACGGCGACGGCGAGCTTGCGCAGGCGCGACGGCCGCCGCTCCACCACCAGGCGATCGCGACCGGCGACGACCTCCCGCTCAGGCGTGAACACACTCATGGGACGAGTGTGGCATACCTCCTGCGCTACGGGGCGGTGGTCAACCCGCACGTCGTGAGGTCAGCATTGGAGTCGAACGAGGCCAGGTTCGCCCCTGCCGCGCTGTAGAAGTCGACCTGCGCGGTCCATTCGTGGATCGTGCCGGTGTCAGCGAGTGGCCCGGTCTTCATGACCGCCGTCCGCCCGCGCAGTGTCCCACCGTTCGGCCCTGTCCCCGGTGCCGCGGACGTGAACCTGTAGACACCGTCCTGCTTCCACATCACGTACACCTGGGCGACCTGCGCGCCCGACCATTTCGCCTCCAGCGTCAAGACGCAGCTGCTGTCGTGCGAGAGCATCGCCGAGAACGTCGGTGCTGGCTTCGCCGTCGCTGGCTGCACCGCGCCGACGGTCGCCAGTGACGAGAGCGCGACGAGCGCGCCAAGCGTTGCCGGTCTCCGCTTCATTGCTGTGGTTCCCCCTTCGACCCGCTGCGGGATCGCAGCCGAGAACCCCAGGATATGCGACCGCAGCGCCCGTGGATATGGGCGAACATGTCGGGTCTGCACCGGCTTGTGTCCTGTCGCGGCATTCGACCGCACGACCGCACGGCGTTTCGGGTCAGTCGTCGTCGACGATCCTCCCCGAGCCCGAGCCGTCGGTGATGGTCGCCCCGCTGGCTGTTGACAACGTGACGGTGAACGTCTCGTCGCCCTCGGCCACGGTGTCGGCCAGGACGGGCACGGCGACGGTGAGCGAGGTGACACCGGGCTCGAAGCG